>JAISBK010000192.1 GCA_031266255.1 Treponema sp. | reverse complement strand
ATCCTTGTCCACACAGGTTACGAAGTTCCCAAAATCTGCAAGACATGCACCGGAAACCAAACCTACATACCCGGTTCCAATAACCCCAATATACGCCATGGTTTTCGCTTTTCCTCCTTACCTTACTTAATAATGATGTCCAATACCAATGAACAGTTCTCGGTTAGCGCCGCTGGGGAGACTTTGGGTCTTCAGCGCCTCAATCAAGTTCCACCCAAGACTCACCCTTGCATAGAAACTCCGCATCAACTCCGGGAATGCGATAAGTTCCAGCCCGCCGGTAACCGCTATTCGCGGATTCTGAAGAAGAGCAACATCGATAAAGGGAGATGCATGTACTTCTCCGTTAAACAACCGGAGCTTCTGGTTGTTCAGCCATTGGGAAGGGGTAAAACGCAGAATCCGAAAGGGAAAATCCAGGTTTAGGGAAACCATGTACGGTACATGAATGGATTTATCCAACATACCCCGGAGCGCGTCTCCTGCATCGTGGTCATCATCAAACCAGTGCCGGTACCGTAAGCGCCCTGAAATGCCAAAAAAATTTCTTATCGGAACGTGGCCTGCCATGGAAAAGTCCAGGGTTTTATTCCAACTCTGGCTATAGAGGTTATATTGGTATGCATTATCCAGCGAAGCTTCCAAGCCTCTGCGGTAATTGCCTATCCAGTCTATCCGGCCAAACTCCAGTTTATGACTGAGGGTGAGGGTAGGCCCTCTTCTAAAGTATTCCAATACCTCTTGAGGGTACGCAAGTTTTCCCGCGATTTTAGGAATATAGGCTACTTCTCCAAAGGTATGCACCCGAAACCCTGTAGGGATTTTCCAGGACGTGTAAAGCTCACTAGAGGTAAACCAGTCATCATAGTCTCCATACTCAGGCTTGTACTTATCCTCATTTTCTTCGTGGATCACCGTCGCCTGTTCAAACCCAAAAGTAAAGGCCGTCCATTTATAGGGTAGTTCCATGGAAATCCCGGTGGTGTTTTTATAATACAGCGGCTGATCAAAGGTATAGGAAAAAGCATGGTCAAAGTTCAAATTAAAATCATAACCAAAGGCATTAAAAGGAGTATCCGAATCAATCTCAAATACCACGGAATGTTCGCCCTCAGTGTCTCGTTGGTACCCCAGATCAATACGCAGGGCATTCATGCTGCCCAGAAAATTATAATCCCGGGCCTTGAGGGTAAACTTAAACCCGTCGTTATCACTGTATTGCGGATAGGGGAGTACGACAATATTCAAGGTATCAATGACACTTACCAAGAGATCTACCGGTATAAAGCCTTGTTCATCGGATGCTCCAGTAACATAGTCAATACTCACCGCGGCCAAGACCCGCTGATTAAGGAGGAGCTGCGTTTTATCTTGAATATAGGCCTCCAAACCTGCCTTGCCCCACAGCATTTCCCCTTTCTCAAAATTACCGGCGTCAAGGAGCCCCAAGGGCCGGGTTCGGCCAGTTATATCAAATCGAATGGCTTGTATTATATAGAGCGTCGAACGTGCATCTTCAGGCTCCTCTTTCAGCGGTTCTGTTGCAGCCTCCTCTTCTGTTTCGGGGTCCTGCTCAGGAACGGTATCTTGTCCAAATACCGGCATCCGAAACACAAGGACCAGGTATACGCACAGGAATACCGGTATTTTCATCATGGTTCTATAGAATAAGTAACCTAACCGGTAACATAAGCGATAAATAATAAATAACTCCCTCAAAAAAAATCAACCAAATTCCGAGGTATCCAGTATGCCGCCGACGATACGCTCCACAAGACCTGCTCCCAGGTTATCTGCGGAAACCATCTGCGCGCCCTGGGCAGCCGGAACAATAAACCGCAGTTTCCCTGCTTTCTTTTTTTTATCCCCGTCCAAAGCCTGCATAAAAGCCTCAGTACGGCTCCTTTCCACTACCAGGGGATGTGGTGCCGTGGTTTCATAGGCCAGGGAGGTGATGAGATCAATGATTGCCGCTCCCCGCTCCTGAGGCGTGATGTGTAAGGCATACCCTAGCTCACAGGCGCGAACCAGACCCCAGGCAACCGCCTCGCCGTGAGATACGGTTCCCA
Source organism: Treponema sp. (assembly GCA_031266255.1). Taxonomy (GTDB): domain Bacteria; phylum Spirochaetota; class Spirochaetia; order Treponematales; family Breznakiellaceae; genus JAIRLU01. Next base: position 11,506 of record JAISBK010000192.1, on the reverse strand, counting down.
GTCCCACCGCAGATTCCAAGGCATGGGCAAAGGTATGCCCCAGATTCAGGAGTGCCCGTTCCGTACCGGTTTCCCGAGGATCCGCCTCCACAATCCTGCCCTTGATCTCCACTGACCGGGCTATACAGGCAAAGATCAGGTCCTGGCCTGCCGTATCCTGAGGGTATTCATAAGCACCAGGCCCCAGCGATCTGAGTTGGTCCAATAAGTCTGTGTTGTCTAACACGGCGGTCTTAATCAGTTCCCCCATACCGGACTTCCATTCAGCCTTCGGCAGGCTTAGGAGGCTGTCCAAAGGCATATAAATACACGGGGCAGGATAAAAGGTTCCGACTACGTTTTTCATGCCGAACAGATCGAACCCGGTCTTCCCCCCTACTGCTGCATCCACCATGCCCAGGAGCGTGGTAGAAACCAGACAAAGCCCGGCTCCTCGCATATAAATCGAAGCGGCAAATCCGGTCATATCACTTACCACCCCACCGCCTACGCCAATAAAAAGCCCATCCCGGCCAAGCCCTGCCTTCTGTGCAGCGCCCAGGATGGCCTCAATCGAAGCCCAGCCCTTGGCGGTCTCTCCAGGAGGCAAGACCCAAAGCGGAACATCTTCACCGTTCCGGATCCGGTGGGCAATGTATGCGGTGTTGGTATCACAGACCACCAAGACCCGGCCCACGGCCCCTCGTGTCCTCTCAAAAAGAGCACGTATCCTAGTAATACAAGGAAATGCTTCTTGGATCTGGATACATGATTGGGTTTTATCAAAGGTAAACGTATATTCCCGGTTCATTTCTTCCTCCTTATGTATCATTTCCCTTTTATATTAAGGAAAAGAGCAGCAGAAGACCTTCCGCACGCTCTTTTACGGAAAAAAATATCCTCTCAATAACGCATACGGAACGCACAGACGGACGCAACACGCTCTATGATACCGTTTGGTTTGTCTATTCATACAATATAGTACGACCCAGGGCCTAATATCAACCGCTCCGTTATTCTAGATTAGACGGACAAAAATCTGGATAGCACCCTCTTGACTCTATTCAGTATATCTGGTAAGTATATTGATAAACGGTAATGCCGGAGTGGTGGAATGGTAGACACCGGGGACTTAAAATCCCCTCCCCGCAAGGGGGTACGGGTTCAACTCCCGTCTCCGGCATGATTTTATAATTCAAGAAAAATCAGCCTTTCCCCTTTAGATGTCTCCTAAAGAAAAGTCTCCGATTATCTTGTATCCTTTGCCGTCCCGAATCACTTCAAGGTGCCTACCGGGGAAATAGACAGGCAATTTGTCCCTGATGATCAGCGCCGCAGTATCCATGAAGGCTTCAAGCCGTTCTGGAGGAATCGTATGCAGGGTGGCAATCCGGCAGGAAACGAGATACCCTCGGCCGTGGTTGGAGCCAATGCCCAGCGTAAAATCCGGGGCAATCTCAAAAAGGCCATCCATTTCAGGATTAGCGGTTTCGTTCCGTTTGGGCCGGTTGGGATGTAGCGGGAAACAATTCCCCCATTGGTCTTCTAAGATTTCATCAACCTCATGGAAAAGGGCTTCCAAGGTATCGGTAAAGGCTTTCAGTTTCGGATGCATACTCTATCAATTTACTATTATCTGTAGTTCATAAGCAACCAAAACTGACTATTCCTTCATGGCATCAATTTCAGTATGATACCCAATTATGAAGTATACTCGTACTGCAAGTTCCCAGACCATGGGGCAGGGGGCTATTTTTCTTTGTGCTTTACTCTGGAGCACTTCAGGACTCTGTATCAAACTGGTTCCCTGGCATCCGGTACTCATCGCAGGTGCACGTAGTTGTATCGCCGCCCTTTTTTTATGGGGAATGAGGCTCCTGTTTAAACGGAAAAGGGGCGGAACCACTACGCTTCTGCCCCTTTTCGCCGCAGGACTGGCCTATGCCGCTACCATGATCACCTTTGTGATTGCCAACAAACTCACTACTTCGGCTAATGCGATTCTATTACAGTACAGCGCCCCGCTGTGGGCAGCGATTATCGGCTGGGTTTTAATCAAGGAAAAACTCTACTGGGAACACTGGGGCACGTTGCTTCTGGTCATAGCAGGACTTTTCATATTTTTTAAGGATAGCTTGGGAGGTGGAACTTTAGGCGGGGACTGCATTGCGGTTCTTTCAGGTATATTTTTTGGTACCAATTCGGTATGTATGCGGATGCAAAAAGACGGAAACCCTGCGGATGCCATGCTCCTGTCCCACATCCTCTGTGCAGCCTTTGCCATACCCTTTATGTTTCTCTATCCCCCTTCTCTTAGTATAGGAAGTATAGGAGCGGTTCTCTTTATGGGAACCTTGCAAATAGGCTTGGCTTCCCTCTTGTTTGCCTATGGTATCAAACGGGTCAGCGCCATACAGGCCATGCTTACCGCAGTGATTGAACCGGTCCTTAATCCCCTATGGGTACTGCTGGTAACTGGAGAATGGCCTTCACTTTCCGCACTTTTGGGCGGCAGCTTAATCCTCAGCGCGGTATGCATTTCATCAATTATTGGAAAACAACGAAGCTTGAAAAGACCCTTCTTAGGATAGTAGGGGATCCTACACTCCTCAAATAGTGAACTAAAAAGTATACTGATCAATCGCTCTCTGAGAGACGCGGGACTCGAACCCACCACCTTCAGCTCCGGAGGCTGACGCTCTATCCAGATGAGCTAGTCTCTCATGCTTATTTTTCTTTATGTATTAACATACTCAATATGAACGCATCTGTCAACTGTGTGCCAGGATAAACGCATAGAATTGAGTGTTCCGGTTACCTGCAAGAGTCTTGTCTGATCTAGGTAACTACTTGACATGCCTCCATCTTTTTTCCATCATAGAGCAGATATGGATGATCTGTTCGTTAAGAATCCGTGTAAAAGAACTCCGTTGTTCAAAAGACCTTATTTGGAAAGTTTAACCACCTACGAATTGGTACGATTAGCGGATGGTTTTGGTATTGAGATCCCCCCTGACTTGGAGCGGATATTTATCATTGCAGAAATAATAGATATCACCTCTGATTATGCCCTTGATGAGCATGGTTTAGGGTATGGTGAAGCCATTCCCCTTATGGAAACCGATATTCTCGAACCGGTTTCTTTGCCCAAGCAGTATAATATCACGTTTATTGATGTACTGCTCCGGGATCCCCTGTGGGTCTTCACCTTTTGGGAAATCAAAAGTGCTGACAAGGAATATTATGAAAAGTCCGGGGATTTTAAGGGCTATCAGCTCAAGGTTTCTCCCCTGTACGCTACCGGGCTTTCCCACAAAGAAGATTCCTTTATCGTTCCGGTAGGTACCACGGATATCGCATGGTATCTGGGTTTTCCTCCAGAAGGAGGGTGTTTTAAGGTGGAATTGTGTGTGCTCCGAGCAGGGGAAGAGCTTACCCTTGCCGTATCTCATCCGTTTACCGTGCCTGCCTGGTTCACCCCCCTTAAGCCGGTGAATACCGGGGATACAGTAAGTGACGACCGGTATGCCCAGCCTCTGGTTCGCTTATCCGGTATTGAGGATTTTCATATACTTCGCAATGAGGACCGCCGTTCTCGTATAAAATCGATAGGCTAAAAGAAAAATAAGAAGGAAGTCTGTATGCCCCAAAAATCTCCTGTGATTTCGATTGTTCTCAATGCCCATTTGCCCTTTGTGCGGCATCCTGAGTTGTCCCAGTCAGGTGAAGAACAGTGGTTTTTTGAAGCCCTTTCCGAGACCTATCTCCCCTTATTGGAAGTATTCGACCGGCTTGATGCGGATCATATTCCCTTTAGACTGGGGCTTTCCCTTTCCCCAACGCTCTGTCACATGCTCAGGGACGAACTGCTCCTCCAACGGTATCTGGAATATACCAATAGACAGATCGAATTCGGCCTACAAGAGATAGAGCGGACCCGAGGGGAAGGGGAATTACAGCACTTGGCAAAACGGTTTTATGATAAGGCCGTGGATCGGCGGATATTATTTACCGAACGGTATGAGAGGAATATCCTTAAAATCTGTGATTATTATCAAAAAAAAGGCCGTCTAGAACTCTTAACCACCGCGGCTACCCATTGTTTTTTACCCTTTTATACTTCCAATGCCGAAGCAATTCAGGCCCAGTTGGAAGTTGCCCTTGCCTCCTATCGACTCAATTTTGGGAGAGCTCCCCAGGGGTTTTGGCTCCCGGAGCTTGGCTGGGCCCCGGAATTGGAACGGTATCTGAGGGCCTATAATTTTGCTTATACCTTGGTAGACACCCATGGACTTATCTTTGGGAAACCCAGTGCGGCTAAGGGGAGTTTTTATCCGATCAAAACTCCTTTGGGGGTTTTTGTCATGGCCCGAGACTATTACGCCTACCATGATATCGCGGATAAGGCTCAGGGATTTTCCTATGCCGGGGTGTACCGGGATTTGTATGAAGATGTGGGATACGAACTCCCTTCTGAAATGGTAAAGCCGTTTCTCGATTCCAAGGGGATTCGTACCCAAACCGGGTACAAATACCGAACCATGGGCTGCCAGGATCGTAAAAAGCAGGTATACGATCCTCAGAAAGCCTCGGAAAAGGTCAAAGAGCAAGCCCGGGCCTTCCTTGATGCGCGGGTTTCCCGGCTGCAAGCCGCGGCCGCATACATGGAAGAGACCCCCATCAGCCTCTGTGCCTTCAAAGCCGATACCTTTGGCCACTTCTGGTATGAGGGTACTGAGTTTCTGGAAGCCCTGTTTCGGGAAGGAAATACCCGAGATGATGTACAGTTTATGACCCCCGCGGAATACCTCTATAAGCAGGATGTTTCACACTTTCAGCGCATGGTTCCTGCGTTTTCCTCCTCAGGGGTCAATGGATACGCTGAAATGTGGCTGGATGCTTCCAATGACTGGATCTATCGGCACACGGCCCGTTCTCTTGAACGGATGATCGAACTGGCAGAGCGTTTTCCCAATGAATCCGGTATTAAGGAGCGGGCCTTAAACCAAGCAACCCGGGAGATACTCCTTGCCCAAAGTTCTGACTGGACCAAGCGCTTGTACAAACAAGAATCGGTGGAGTATGCCCGCAATCAACTTGAAGGGGCTTTACGGAATTTTACCACCATCTATGAAGCCCTGGGCAGCAATTACATCAGTACCGAATGGCTTACCACTCTGGAACGTCGGCATAATATATTTCCTGCGATAAATTACCGGGTTTTTCGGCACAAGCGATAGAAAGTAATCCATGTATCCGAAAAAATATGCTTGATTATTCGGAAGTTATCACAAAGAATAAAAAATAAGCACCCGGTAAGTCGCGATGAGTTGGGCAGAGCAGGGTGAAATACAGTAGGTTAGGGAGAAAACACATGGATTTTGAGAAAGTAAAACGATTAGCCTCCAAAGCTGGAGAAAAGGCCCAAGATTTGGGTGAAAAGGGGTTTCAGATTTCCAAAGAATGGGTGAATAAAGCCGGTGCCAAGGCCCAAGACCTCGGGGAGCAAGGGGTATTGGCCATAGAAATAAATCAGCTTAAAGGACAGCACCAGAAGCTGATCACTAGTCTTGGTGTTGAAGTCTATGAAGCCTTGGTTACCCAAGGGATCGAAAGTATCACCCTGGATACTCCAAAGATCACAGAAATCCTGAGAGACATCGCTTCAAACCAAAAAGTCATTGCGGAAAAAGAAGGGATTCTGCAAAGCCGGAAGGATCGATAGAAGGGAACCAAAAACCAGCGGTCAAAGGTTTCCCCTAAAATACACGGCATGTTCAGAAAATCTCACTGATCTTTTGGGAAAGACTCAGTGAGTTGTAACTTTGCGGTTGTTCTTCCCCGTTTCCTGGTGCCCCCTTGCGCGTTAGTCCTGCGCTTATAGCTTGTCTATCAGCATGGAACACTTTCCCGAGGGAATAGGCAGGGTCTTCTTTTTCTTTCCCAGGATATTAATCGTAAAATAGTACAGCTTCTCACTTTCCATGTGAATCTCCCAACCTCTGCCGCTCTTATTGGACAAAATGGTGATCATGTTCTTTTTAAGGGATAGGTTCTCCACCCCCATGATCTCCAAATTGGGAATGATCCAGTCTACCGTTTTTCGGGGCAGGGATATGAAAAGCCCTACGATATTTTCGATGGTAAGACAAATCGTGGAAAGCGCGTCATAGGTAAGGTATTGTACCCGTGGGAAATCCGGCCGCTCCGGCCATTGAGCAGGTCCCTCTTTCAAGGGAAGATAGGCCTCCCAAAGATTCCCCTTGTGGTTATTGGGGTTATGATGCCCGTTATGATTGGTTCCTTCTGGGCTCATAGAATCCAATACAAAGTACAGATGCCGAATAGCACAATCCCGGGCCAGATCCCAACGCTGATACCGTTCAAGCCCTTTGATCACCATGAAGGTGAGATGGGGAAATACCGAACCCCGATACCCCCCGCCGGACTCGTCAAAACAAGGCTCACTCACCGCCAGGGAAGGAAAAGGGTGGGGTGCACCGAAGAACTGGGGATCTTGCAGCTTGGTGATGAGCCGCTCTGCCTTATCATCATTGGGAATTTCTGCCAGAAGCGCCCAATACCCGGAGAGCATTTTTACCGGAAGCCGCTTTTCATCCTTATCAATATCGTAGTAGAAACCGTCTTCATTATCCCACATGAAGGTATTAATGCGAGTCTTGAGCGAAAAATACTGCCGTTTATACTGAAAACGTGATTCCTTATCGTTGAGAATATCCGCCAAGGCCGACAGGTACAGGACATTAATAGCCATCATCGTATTGAAGTCCATAGGATAGACCACGTTCTCTCGAGGGGCATTCACCATGCTGGTAGCCCCCAGAGGCGCCTCATAAAGGCCGTTGGGCCGCTTGCAAATCGAATCTATCCATTCGGTATACCGATGCAGTACCGGAAGCACATCCTTAACCCGTTTCTTGTTGGCAGATTTATGATAGAGGTTGAATTCAGCCCAGGCAAAGAGAGGCAGACCAAGCCCCTCAGGATTATCCGCGTCCACCACCGGAAGGCCGGTTTCTATATTATAGGCAGATCGAATGGCCCCATTCGACTCCTGACGCTCGTAAAAGACATCTAACGTTGGATGCGCCTGGTAAATTCGGTTTGAGTACACCAGAAAGAAAGACGAAAAAATGGCATCTGCCTGTTGTATCACCATGCTTCCAGGATATGAAAAAAATTTCCCCTGAATGACAGTGACCTTTTCTGGCGCCGCTAGAGGCGTTGCATCCGGTACCTCTCCTGGCTCCTTCCCTAGAGTGGGTTCCATAACATCAGGCCTTTCAGCGGCTGAAAGGACGCTCTTTTCACCGCCCATATTCCAGCAATCCTGAATCCATGCCCAAGTTTTATCGTATACATCAACAAAGTCCTGATCATAGAAATGGATCTTAGGAAAATCACGTTTTATCACAAAAGCTCCTTATAGGTGTTTGTCGTATTCGATTGCATGAGGTGGTTTGCCTCTCATGCAATCGAACCGCATACCATTGAGGTTAATTAAGCCTGGGATTCCGGTGCCTTTTCTACTGCTGCCTATTCATCCCCTGCTCCAGGCTTCAGGTTCCGCATAATTGCATCAAAGCCCTGTTTATTATACAGTGTTATATAATAAATAGTAACACATTTTTTGGAAAAAATGATTCTTTGTTATAGTTGCTTTCAAAATCCAGGGGTTTTGAGAGAATCATCGTAGCCTGTATGCGTTGAGAGAGGTAAAATCGATGTTTAAGTCTTATATTTCCTTGGAGGTTCGTATTTTACTCCCCTCGGATCGTAAAACCTTCTGTTCTTGTGGTCCTGATTTTGCTGCTGCGCTGGCTTCCTGTCCGGTGTGTCGAGGGGAGCCTGGAGCCCTTCCGGTTCTCAATCTTCAGGCCCTCAGGAAAGCGTACCTGCTCATCCGGGGCTTGGGGGGAAGTATCCTTAAGGAGGTTCCTTATGAACGTAACCAGGCTACTCCGGTTATGCCTGAAGGACATGCCTTGTCCCGCCTGTCCCTCAAACTGGGGATAGATGCGGCTATGGACATCAGGTTTCATCGGAGAAAAAAACATATTACCATTACCGATATCCGCTTGGAAGAAGATGTAGGGCGACTTATCCATGGAGGCGCCAAGGATCCCCTGCATTCTCAGGAGACCTGGATGGATTATTCCCGGGCAGGTATGCCCAGCCTGAGGATCAAGACCGGGGCGAATTTTGAGATCGGTGAAGAAGCAGAGGTTTTTTTATCGGATTTAAGAAGACGGATCCAGTACTTGGAACTGATTCCTGGTACGCCCTTGGAAAGCCTTATCCGCTGTAATGCCTATGTGGCCATAGCCCCCTACCCGGAAAAACCGGCCCAGGTGGTTAAGCTGCGGAACCTTAATTCCTTTAACTTTGTTACCAAAGCAGTTAACGCGGAACTTTCCCGGCAAGAAGAACTGGTAACTCGGGGAGAACGAGTGCTCTCTGAAAGCCGTCTCTGGAACGAGGCAAAAAATACCCTGGAATTCTTTCAAAGCCGGACCCATGCGGAAGACAAAACCATGATCCTTCTTGAGGATATTCCCCGGTTCAAGCCGGGGCCGGAGATCGGGGAAGCCCTGGATACGTTTACCGTGGAGCTGCCTGAAGCGCGGAGAAACCGCCTCATGGATACCTATGGCCTTACCCTGTTCCTCGCAGCGTTCGTTTGTGAAGAAACTAGTAGGGCCGACTATTTTGAACAGACCTGCTCTTATGGAGCAGCCCCTAAGGAAGTGGCCCAGTGGTTGGCGTCATACCTCCTCAAGGAAACTAAGCGCCTTGGTTTTACCCTGACCAATACCCCGCTGCGACCCAAACGGTTTGCCGGGATTCTTCGCTTGCTCTCGGAACCACGGATTCACGGAAGCATAGCAAAGCAGCTGATCACCGCAGTCATCGAAACGGATCAGGATCCTGAAACACTCATCAAGGCCCGAGGTTGGGAACCACTTACCGACCGGAAGACCATTGCGGGTATCGTGGGATCGGTCATTAACGATAATCCCCAAGAAGTGCGCCGGATCCGGGAAGGGGATGCAGGGCCCATTCAGTTTCTCACCGGGATCATCATGAAGGAAACCGGAGGTCTCGCTGAACCTACCCTGGTTAAAGAAGTGCTTAAAGAACAACTATCGGTTTCCTTGGTGTATGTCCTGTCCCTGGGAGGGGCCATCTCAGGCCGGATGGGGGAAGCTATACACTTGGACGGAACGCTGGACCGCGTCAAGGTTCGCTATGAATCCATCCCGGTGGGTCGGATTCTTTCAGAAGAAATCGTCCCTGCGGATTGGGCCGCGCTCATCGAAACCATTGCAGATAAGCTCAACTCAGGAACCGCTAACGGCATCGTGGTAGCCCACGGTACCGATACCCTGTCCTATACTGCCCCGCTCTTGTACTGGTTATTCGCCGACGCCACTGCTCCTCTTGTCTTAGCCGCTTCTTCCACCCCTCCGGGGGCTTCTTCTGAGGCAGCCCAGACTATGAAAAAGGCGGTTACCCTGGCCCTTAATAAGCCCAAGGGGGTCTATGTGGTTTACGGGGGAAAGGTTTTATCCCCCCTGAACCTTAAATTTGAACGGATCGGCATGGATGGATTTCGGAACTGGAACATGGGAAACCCGATCTTTTTCGGCAGTTCCCTACTCTCAGGAACACTTGAGGCAGATCGTTACGTGTTAGCCCAACTCCTTGAGGATGCGGTCAATACGATGTGCGTTATCCGGATATATCCCGGGCTTCGTGCCGATTACCTTACCTACCTCATAGACAAAGGGGTGAGGACCTTTTTCCTTGAACTCTACGATACCGGCACCGCGGGGGTTCGGGAAGGACCGTATTCCCTGAAGCGGGTGTTCACCCTGGGTAGGCGGCGAGGGGTTCGGTTTTATTGCAGTGCTCAACAAGAGGGGATCGTGGATTGTTCAGGACATGCCGATTCCCGGGAACTGTGGCGGGAAGGGGCGGTTTCTATGGGAGCCTACACTACGGAAACCGCGGTAGCCCGTTTTCTTGCAGCCAGTATCATCGCAGACCATGAAGCTGAACGGGCAGCCCTTATGGAACATGCGGAATCGGAGAACCTGGAACTGATCGGGAATTGATATACAGGAGCTTGCTATGGGAACAATGGGGCACCCGGCCACAAAGACCTTGGGGATTCTTACGGCCGGCGGGGATTGTCCTGGTTTAAATGCGGCCATCCGGGGGGTATGCCGGGCAGCCTATGACCGCTACGGTATGAATATCCTGGGGATCGCCAACGGGTACCGAGGGCTGATTGAGGGAGATGTCCGATTCCTCAAGCCTGAAGACTTTTCAGGGATCCTCACCCGGGGTGGAACCATCCTGGGGACGAGCCGGGAAAAACCCTTTCAGCCCGGAGGGAGAGCGGATCATGACTTTTCTTTTCATGGTGATATGCAGGGAGATATGCATACCGAAGGTAAGGTACAGGCGATCAAGGAGTATTATCAGGAATTCAAACTGGATTGCCTGGTGGTCTTGGGGGGCAATGGAACCACTACCACAGGATACCGCCTCTCCCAAGAAGGACTCAATGTGATAGGGCTTCCCAAGACCATTGATAACGATATAGTGGGTACAGACCTGACCTTTGGGTTCCATTCCGCTCTTTCCATTGGAACCGAGGCCATAGATCGGCTCCATTCTACGGCGCAAAGTCATAACCGGGTGATGGTTATCGAATTGATGGGCCACAAAGCAGGCTGGCTTGCCCTGTATGCAGGGCTTGCCGGAGGAGGGGATGTAATCCTGATCCCGGAAATTCCTTATGATATTAAGACGATTGGCCGGCACCTCATCAAACGCGCGCAAAACGGTAAGAGTTTTTCCATTGTGGTAGTGGCTGAAGGGGCCTTATCAATTGAGGAAGAGGAAATGGAAAAAAAAGACCGGAAAAAATACCGGGAAAAGACGGCTCTTGCGTATCGGGTGGCCCAGGAGATTGAACGAGAGACCGGTATGGAAACCAGGGCAACGGTCTTAGGGTATGTGCAGCGCGGAGGCATCCCCTGTGCCTCAGATCGGGTTTTAGCCACCAGTTTAGGCACTGCCGCGGTGGAACTGCTTGCCCGGGGGGAATACGGTAAGATGGTTGCCCTGCAGGGTACGGAGATCCGTCCGGTGGATCTCCAGGTTCCTGCGGGAAAGGTTAAATCAGTTCCCTTAGATTATTATATGCTCGACAGCGCGGTTGCCGTGGGGACGTGCCTGGGAAGGTGAGTTCGCCCGTGGTCCTGGTAAGTGGTGGATCAGGTCCTGCAATTTTGGATAGGAAAGGCTTGACATGATTGCAAGATGTTATATACTAATCCTACCAATCTTAGTAGAGATTGCACGTCTTTCTTTTTTTCGTAATCAAGGAGAAGATTAGTATGTTTCTCCACTCGGGGGCGGGGCCGGCCCGCCCCGGGGGGGGGCGGGGGGGGGGGGGGCGGGGGGGGGGGGGGGGGGGGGGGGGGGGGTGGGG
>JAISBK010000137.1 GCA_031266255.1 Treponema sp. | reverse complement strand
ATATCCCCCGGAGGAATGAACCGGAATCCCTCGGTAAAGGGACCGAAGTCTTGATGCAGCCGCTCTTGCCCGGTAGCCGAGAGCGTGGTAATGGTCCTCCCGTGGAAACTTCCCTTGAGGCTGACGATGGTATGCCGTCCGGAACCGTACTTCTTGAGGGAGTACTTCCGGGCAATCTTACAGGCCCCTTCATTCGCCTCTGCCCCAGAATTACCCAGAAAAACCTTCCGCATCCCTACAGGCGCACAGGCAGCCACCAGCTTTTCCGCAAAAGCCCTGGATACCTCACTCTGGTAATAATTACACACGTGATTGAACGTGGCCGCTTGGTCGGCAATGGCTTTAACCAAACCAGGATAGGCATGACCCAGGCAATTTACCGCAATCCCCGCGGTAAAATCCAGATACTTTTTTCCGGCGCTATCCCTGAGCCATGAACCCTCCCCAGAAACAAAACTCACCGGCAACCGGTGATAGGTATTCATAAAAACATCACCCATATTTTTCTCCTCTCCTTCACATGCGGCGTTCATTACGGTTTTTTCGCTAAGCTTCCCTTGGGTTAGCCGGCTTCAATCATGGTCCCGATCCCTTCATCGGTAAAAAGTTCAATAAGCAGGGCATGGGGAAGCCGGCCATCAATGATATGGGCCGTTTGTACCCCCCCCTCTAAGGCAAGACTGCAACACTCCACCTTGGGGATCATGCCCTTACTCACCACCCCTGTTTTTTTCAATGCTTTCAATTCGGTGTTCGTCATTACCTTGATGAGGGAAGCCGGATCATGGACATCCCTCATCAGGCCCGGTACATCGGTCATGAGGAGGAGTTTCTCTGCCCCCAACGCTGCAGCAATCCGAGCTGCTGCAATATCCGCATTGATGTTAAGGGCTTGTCCGCCGACCTCTCCTATACCCAGGGCAACCGAAGAAACCACGGGAATCACTCCGGAATCCAAAATCCCTGCCAAAACCGAGGTATCCACGGTTTCAATGTCCCCCACCAAGCCCATATCTTCACCTTCAATAATGAGCTGTTTGGCTTTGAGCAGGCCCCCATCAATACCGCAAATACCCATAGCCTTGCCCCCTTGTTGCTGAATCAGGGACACGATACCCTTATTTACCTTACCGCAGAGAACCATCTGTACGATTTCCATGGTCTGTTCATCAGTATATCTAAGACCCCGGATAAAACGGCTCTCCTTACCCAGGGCTTTCAGCATGGCTTCAATCTCCGGACCGCCGCCGTGGACGAGCACGGTTCTGATGCCTACACAGGCCATGAGGATCACGTCCTGTATGACCGCAGCCTTGAGCCCGGCATGGATCATCGCATTCCCGCCGTACTTAACCACGATGGTCTTACCCTGGCAGCACTGAATATACGGCAAGGCATGGACCAATACCTCAGCCTGGTTCGTGTAGTTGTTACTCCTATCCTTCATTAGGTTTAGGTATACCCTATTTCTCATTGCTTATGCAATATTTAATCAGGCTCGAATCTCTACCCTAGTTATTCGAGCCTCAAAATGGATGAATTGCTGACTACATGACCGGTGAAGAAATGCCTTTTTTTTCCTTTTCCCCTTTTTTTCCTTTTTTCCCAAGCAATACCCGGACCAGGAGGATGATCCACCAGAATACGAACGGTTCCATCCGCTTCCGTACCGCGACCAGGGAACGTATGATGGGGATACCTTGGGGACAATGGGTTTCGCATTTGCCGCATTTGGCGCACAGCCTAGGCCCGCTCATCCGTTCCGAAGTTATCCCCGTACTGGTCATGTATTGCTGCATTCCGCTCACAAAACCCATGGAAAAAGAAGTGTTATACGCGGCAAAACAACCGGGAATATTCACGCCTCGAGGACAGGGCATACAGTAGTTACAACCGGTACAGTGGATTTTATAGGCCCTATTGAACACCTGCAAAACCTGCTGGTAAATTTTGTGTTCCTCTCCGGTGAGCATCTGGGGATAGGCTTTATCGGCCAGCTGCAGATTTTCCTCAAGCTGCCGCGGCTCTTGCATACCTGATAAAAGGAGGCATACTTCCCGCTGATCCCAGACCCATCTGAGGGCCCAGCCTGCAGGACTTAACCCAGGATGCGCTTTTTTGAAGATATCCACGGCTTCCTTGGGAAGTCCTGTGGCGAGTTTCCCCCCCAAGAGGGGTTCCATCACCATGACCGCCATTTTCTCCGCGGCTTTTTTTAAGCCTACCTTACCAGCCTGAAAATTTTCATCCGAATAATTATACTGAATCTGACAAAATTCCCAGGGATACGCGTCGATGAGCTTGAGGAATTCCTGCTGAGAACCGTGAAAAGAAAAGCCGATACGCTTTATACGGCCGTTTTTTTTCTGATCCTGGATCCAGTCTTCGATTCCCCATCCCCGTAAGGTATCCCAGAGTTCCATATCCGTGATCATGTGCATGAGATAATAGTCGATATAAGAAGTCCGCAGCCTTTCCAACTGTTTAGCCAGCAATTTATCAAAATCTTTGGGGCCCCTGAGCAAGACCAAGGGCAGTTTGGTAGCGATGTACACTTTTTCCCGGACCTTGTACTTTTCCAGGATAGTCCCGAGGGCTTCCTCACTGCCGGGGTACATATAGGCGGTATCAAAATAATTCACCCCTTTCTTGACGGCCTCTATGATAAGGTTGCCGGTTTTCTGCATATCAATAGCCCCGAGATTTCTGGGAAACCGCATACAGCCGAATCCCAAAACCGACAGTTTATTACCTGATTGTTTATCTAATCTGAATTGCATGAGCCTCCCCCTAGTAGGCATTTTTCCCTAAGTTTTATGCCATTTCCCTACTGTACCATGTTTGACTGAATTGTAAAACCGTTGAGTAAACAGGCAGTAAAAAATAAGCCAACCCTGTTGAGCCAATTACAAAACTCGGTTAGTTTTGTAATTGGCTTTGGAAAAACAGGTTGATTTTCCGGTAAGCCTGTACTATACTAGATTTCAGCGGGAATCCCCGGAAGCGCCCGTCTGCGGCGCATACCGGAAACCCTGCCGCTTAAAAGCGGCGCATCTTTTGGTAAAAAAAGGCGGTGTAATAAGCATGCTACAGGCGTATAATTCCTTGTGTTGTATAGAGTTATACCCCCCCCCCCCCCCCATCATGCGCGTGTTTCTGTCGGCCTGTCCATAATATAAGCAGTCCATACCGCCTTCCCTCTAAATTACGGCATCTATTTTTCGGCCTCGGTTTGTTACGGGCCGTTTATTTTTTTCATCCATTACCATGGCAGACAGGAGATCTCCCGTGAAAAAACAATACTCGTATGTTTATGTGCATTGGTATGCATTACCGCTATGGAGTGCTGAACCTGGCAGCAGGGCTTGGTTCTTTTATTCAGGCGGACTGGGGCGGCGGCGTAACGGTCCTTGCCGGTTACGGTGCGGCCGCGGGATTGATCTTCTGGGAGCTGTCGCTGAAGTATGAGGATGATATGGTAGGTATTCCGGGTACTGTTGGACTTTGGGTCGCGGGGGTTACGGTTTTATCCGCCCTATGGTGTTTCAGAAAAAACAGCGGCTTACCGGGATTACGGACCGGATACACCTTACGGTAGTACCGGGGAACCGGGGTGAGGAAGCGGTGCAACTGTCCTACACCCTGCGGTTTTAGAGAGACCTAGTGCATGAGATGAGAAAGGAGGAAAGGATCATGAAGAACACAGGACAGGTACGCCTGGTTGTGGTTTTTTGCGTAGGGCTGTTACTTTTTACGGGTTGTAAAGATCTGTTCCACTCAGAGGAGTCGGAACCTGTTTATTACACCGTAACCTTCAATGCAGATGGAGGAAGCCCTTCAACCCAGACGCGGACGGTAGAGAGTGGCGATACGGTCGGCTCTTCAAATATGCCGTCAAATCCAGCCAGGAATGGGTACACATTCGGGGGCTGGTACACGGAACGGAACGGCTCCGGTTCGCCGTTTACTTATTCCAGCTCGGTAAACCACGATATAACGGTGTACGCCCAATGGACGTCAATCCAATATACGGTAACCTTTGACGCGGACGGGGGCAGCCCCGCGACAGAGACCCGGAAGGTAACGAACGGCAGTTCGGTCGGGTCTTCCAACATGCCTTCGGAACCAACCAGAAGTGGGTATACTTTCGGGGGCTGGTACACGGAACAGAACGGCTCCGGTTCGTCATTTACCTATTCCAGTACGGTAAACGGCAATATGACGGTATACGCCAATTGGACGATAAGCCAGTATACGGTAACCTTTGACGCGGATGGGGGCAACCCCCCAACACAGAGCCGTGGAGTAAACAGTAGCGGTTCGATTGGGTCTTCCAATATGCCTTCGGAACCAACTAGGGATGGGTACATTTTCACCGGCTGGTATACTGAGGCTAATAGCGGAGGTAGTGAGTTTACCGGAGGGACGACCGTAACCGAAAATATAACG
>JAISBK010000043.1 GCA_031266255.1 Treponema sp. | reverse complement strand
CTGGAATTGATAACCCAAGAGATCGCCAATGGGATGAACGAGATGGCGGTCGGGTCTGAACAGATCAATATAGCGGTGAACCGAGTCAACGAGATCAGCGGACAAAACAAGGAGAACATCGATGTCCTGGTCCGGGAGGTGTCAAAGTTCAAAGTGGAATAGGATTGACTTGTTTGTTGATTGCATATAAGTCACGAGGTACGGACGTACGCCTGCGAAGAACCGCTCTCACCTACCTATATTTTCTATTTTCTTAGTGGGAACAGACTCTAGTATAAATTACCTTGTCGATATATAACAGTATGCAAGAAGGAGAACGCTATGGTTAAAACTGATGCGGATTTGATCATTTTGGGAGCAGGTCCTGCAGGACTTACCGCCGCTCAATACGGAGCCCGGGCTAATATGCGGGTTTTGGTGATTGAAGAACTGACTCCTGGTGGCCAAGCCCTTTTCATTGGGGTATTGGAAAATTATCCTGGCTATATGCCATCGACTCCAGGGGCCGTTAAATCGGGGTTTGAGCTTGTCAACAATATGTACCGCCAGGCTCAACAATTCGGAGCTGTCTTTATTACCGAAACAGTTCAATCATTACAAAAAGACGGGGATATTTTTACCGTATGCATGGCAAGCGGTAAAACCGTTAGGGGCCTTGCGGTGATTGTCGCGACCGGGGCGCAACATCGACTCCTGGATATTCCCGGAGAAGAAGCATTCTCAGGCCGTGGAGTTTCCTATTGTGCCAACTGTGACGGCCCCTTTTTCAAGGGGATGAAGATTTTCGTGGTAGGCGGTGGGGATGCGGCCTGTGATGAGGCCCAGTTTCTTTCCCGGTTGTCTTCCCAGGTAGTGCTGATCCATCGCCGGGATCGATTCCGCTCCCAGAAGGCTCTGGCTGAACGGGTATTACGCAATCCCCATATCACCGTGCGTTTCAATACCCGGCTCTTGGAGATCCGGGGAGTACAAAAGGTGAATTCAGTGCTTTTGGAAAATATCCTTACTGGGGAGCACTATGAAGAAACCGGGGACGCGGTCTTTATCTATGCCGGGGCCATTCCCCAAACTTCCTTAATTCCCGATGTCCAAAAAGATGACAGTGGCTATATCATTACGGATCAGGAGATGGCTACCTCTATGCCGGGGATATTCTGTGCCGGGGATGTTCGAGCCTGTCCTTTCCGCCAGGTGGTGGTTGCCGCAGGGGAGGGGGCGGTTGCGGCCCATAGCGCGGCAGCGTATATCGACCGGATTAAAGGGGAAGATGCCTTTGGTGATATTCCTTAACCTCAAGCCTCGTATGCCTGTTCTAGGAGCTTTGCTCTTTTTGATGCACGTCCAAAGCTTCCCTCTGGACTTTAGCGGCCCTGGGAATCCTACCGATGTAGGTTCCCATGCCGCGGCGTTGGTGGAGCAGATGTCGGACGAACAGGCTCTGGCTCAGACCTTCATGTTAGGCTGGGTCGGAGCTACTCCCTCGCCCCTTATTCTGGACTGGATTCGGGATCGGAACATCGGGGGAGTCAAGATTTTCGGTTGGAATACCGAAGATACCACCAAACTTGCAGAAACCGTAGGGGTCCTTCAGTCCGAAGCATTACAAGGGCCCTTTCACATACCCCTTTTGGTGGCTACCGACCAGGAAGGGGGCTGGATCCGGCATGTAAAAGGTGCAACCAGCGAAACCCCTGGTAATATGGCTATCGGCGCATCAGGACGGCCCCTGGATGCCTATTGGTCGGGCTATTATATAGGCCGGGAACTGGCGGTGCTGGGGATTAATATGAATTTTGCCCCCACCGTGGATGTGTATACTAACCGGGATTCAGTTGTCATCGGCCCTCGGGCCTTTGGCGCGGATCCGGCCCGGGTAGGAATTCTGGGAACCGCGTTTATGAAAGGGCAACATGCTGCGGGGATCATTGCCACGGCAAAACATTATCCTGGACACGGGGATACGAACCTGGATTCTCATGGAGTGCTTCCCCGGATCAGCGCCTCCTTTGAGCAACTTTGGGAACGGGAACTCATCCCTTATCGACTGCTTACCAAAGAGGGGCTTGCCGCGATTATGAGCGGTCATCTGGCCTTTCCTAACACCCAGGCAGGTCTGACCCCGGCATCCCTTTCATCCTGGTTCTTACAAGAGCTACTCCGGGGTAAGATGGGGTTCCAAGGGATCATCATCACCGATGATCTGATGATGAATGGAGCGACGATGAGTGCGGGGAGCCTTTCCCAGGCTGCGAAAGAAGCCCTCCTTGCGGGAAACGACATCATCATGCTTTCCAAAACCCCACGCTTGTATGACCCTGTTTGGACCCGACTGGCGGATGCTATGGAGCAGGAACCGCACTTTCGTGCGCGGGTTCGGGATGCGGCAAGGCGGGTTCTTACGATTAAGCTTACCTACCTCCGGGGTGAGCAGGCGATCCCCTGGATCCCGGATCTCAAGAAGGTTGCATCAAGCCTGCCGGATCCTGAAGGAACCGCGTTTTTTTTGAATCTGGCGGCCCGGAGTGTTACCTTGGTGAAGGGTACTGCTGAAGACGAACCAGGAAATAAAGGAACCTTTCCCTTGAGTCCTGAAAAAGCAGGGAAGGTACTTTTGGCAGGCCAATACGAGGATTTTTTTAAGATTGGCAAGATGGCGTATCCAGAGGCTTCCGGCTATTGGTATGACCCTGAAGGAGGCACTGACTTGGTACACTACGCCACAAGTGCGGATACGATTATCTTTTGCCTCTCCAATGCCGAGGGCTTACCCTTCCTGCAAGACTTGCAAGACTTACACAAACAGGTGATCGTCCTCTCGGTGCTCAGTCCGGTACATCTTGATACGGTTCCCTGGGTTGATGGGGCCGTTGCGGTTTACAGTTATTCCCAGGAATCCTTTATTGCAGGGTTTTCAGCCATCCTGGGCAGGATCCCGCTGGAAGGAACCTTGCCGTTTCCCTCAAACAAACGTCCGTGAATCCCCTGCAGAGCCTTGCATGACCTGGTATACGCTGGAAAAAGATGAGCTTCAAGCCCTAGTGTTACCCATAGAGGCATTTTTGCAAGAAAAGGAGTCCTCTTGTGTGGCAGCTTGTGCACGATTTTTGCAACGAGACGTCCAAGATCCTATCTGGTTACAAATTACCGGGGAGGAAAGGATTTCCGGGCTTATCATGCTGAGCAAGGGTATTCTGTTTCCGGTTTTTAAGGGAATCCCTGCGGTTTCTCTCGAAGATTTCCAGGTTCATGGCCTCCGCGCCATACGCTTTTATGCAATCCACGGTATCCGTCACCATGTGGCATTACTTGAGCAGGCCTTTGCCGTAGAAGGGGTGTTTCCTGCTCATAGCGTTGACTATGATCTTATGGTTTTGGATCAAGAACCTGGGCAACTGCACTCCTGCCTTGAGGGACTCAGTTTCCGGTACCCTAAACCAGCGGATCACGAGGCTTTGTTTCATCTGCAAGCAGCCTATGAACAGGAAGAAGTGCTCCCCCCAGGAGGGGTATTCAATCCTGCGGCGTGCCGCATGTCCCTAGAACGTATCATCGCCCATGAACACCTGCTGCTTGCCCAATGGAAATCCCAGATCGTGGGGAAAATCAACACCAACGCCGCCTCTTTTTCCCGGTACCAGATAGGGGGGGTGTATGTCCACCCTGATTACCGGGGTGTAGGAATCGCTTCCGCTATGGGCACTGCCTTTGTCCGGGACCTGCTCTCCACAGGAAGAGGGCTTACCCTCTTTGTCAAGAAACAAAACCATACGGCCCGGAAGGTATACCTTCGTATCGGGTTTAGGGTATTAGAGGACTACCGGATAAGCTATTATGGATAATCATTTATTTTATGTCGGTTATATGAGTGTACCGCGTTGAAAATGTTTTCCTGCCCTGACTGTAAGATAACTGCACCTATTATTTCAGTAATAAGGCCACCCAACATTACACCCATACCTATTTTAAAATTATTTTCATAGGTATTATTCTGCCTATCCCCAAAAATTGGTACATATACACCAGTAAGTACTGTAGCTAACCCACCCCACACTAAGATATTTCCAGCAATGGTTTTGCTACGGTATGAACGATATTGTTGATTGGTATCTTCATAATGAATAAAGGCATCTTTCATATTATCCTTTATTCCATACGTTGTTATAGCGCTTTGGTTTTTAAAATTTAATGTCAATCCGCCGAACATGCTATAACTCCATTGAAACAATTCTGCATCATAATAAGACAA
>JAISBK010000032.1 GCA_031266255.1 Treponema sp. | reverse complement strand
GCATCAGGGATGGCTTGGATCTCTGGTATGACCCAGGAGGCTGCGGCTTGTGCTTTGGCTGCAGCCATCATGAAACGGCCGGTCATGGTTCGGGCGGTGCTATCCCCTTCATCTTCAGTTTGCCGTAGGTCACTGTAATAGTTGAGCCGTTCTTCCAAGATGCCGCAGGCTTTCGCAAAATCCAAGTAATCTGCAAGCGATTCTGCGGATCTTCCCAAGGTAGTACAGAATGAGGGGATCCGTTCTGTTTGTTTTTCGTACTCCTTAAGCCCTTCCTGCCAGGCTGCATCATGGGAAAAGAGTTTGGAAAGATCCCAGGTGTTTTGGGGGTCTACTTCGGAACGGGTGGGTATACGAGGGTTATTTCCTGACGTATCTTGTGCAGGTATCAAGGCCCTGGAAGCCTCTGAAAGGTTTTTAATACAATATGATAACATCTTATAGTCATACTATAAAAAGAAGACCCCAGCAGTCAACCGCAATGCAACGTTTCAGCTCAGCCGTAAGGTTCCGTAGCATAGCAGATTACTGATGAAGCAAGCCGTGTGCTTGAATACGTAGGTAGGTATGATGGTATACTAAGCTCAGGTTGAGAGGTCCCTCGTGTATGAGGAGTTTAAACTTTATCTAAGGTAGAAAGAAGAGTAGAGAAGAATATGGAAAAAATACAAAAGATTCCGGTTGGGGTGTTAGGAGCTACCGGCATGGTAGGGCAGCAGTATATTGCGCTTCTTGCACAACACCCGTGGTTTGAGGTGCGGTATGTGGCGGCTTCCCCTAGGAACGCCGGTAAACTATACCGGGAGGCTATGGCCGGCCGTTGGCAGCTTACCGCCGGCTGGGGGCCTGGGGTAGGAGATCTGGTCCTTGAGGATGCCAATGATGTGGCCGCGGGGTTGCGTGCGGTACAGCAGGGCAGGCTCGGATTTGTGTTTTCCGCGCTGGAAATGGAAAAGGAGTCAATCCTCAGCCTGGAGGAAGCGTACGCAGCCAGGGGTATTCCCGTGATTTCCAATGCTTCGGCTAACCGCTGGACCGCGGATGTACCCATGCTTATCGCGGAGGTGAATCCTCACCACGCGGATATCATTCCTATCCAACAAAAGGCCAGAGGCTGGGACAAGGGCTTCATTGCGGTAAAGCCGAATTGTTCTATTCAGAGTTACATGACCCCCCTCTATGCGCTGCTCAAAGCAGGCTACGAGGTAAGCCGCCTTTTTATTACCACCTTGCAGGCGGTCTCTGGCGCGGGTTACCCGGGGGTGCCAAGCCTGGACATCATCGACAACGTAGTTCCTTACATCGGCGGGGAAGAGGAGAAATCCGAGTTGGAGCCCCTGAAGATCCTGGGAACGATTCGTAACGGCCAGATACAGACCGCCTCCACACCGAAAATCAGTGCCCATTGTAACCGGGTGCCGGTGGTAAACGGGCACACTGCCTGCGTCAGCCTGGAATTCGGGGCCAAGAAGCCTTCCATTGAAGAAGTAAAGGCTATTTGGAGCAGTTTTTCTGGTCTGCCCCAGGAATTGAACCTGCCTATGGCCCCAAAACAGCCCATCATCCTCAGAGAAGAGGCGAACCGTCCCCAGCCCCGGAAAGATAGGGATGCGGACAAGGCTATGGCCGTTACCCTGGGCAGGATTCGGCCTTGTACCATCTTTGACGTGCGCTTTGTAGGGCTTTCCCACAACACCATCCGGGGAGCTGCAGGAGGCGGTATTTTAAACGCGGAACTGCTCAAAGCCAAAGGGTATCTCGGATGATAGGTAGACCGGGTAAGTCCTTCCCCTTACGTAAAGCGCAGCTTGAGGCGGTGGTGCAGCAGTATCCCACCCCTTTCTATCTCTATGACGAGGCCGGACTACGGCAAAACGCCCGGGCTATACGCCAGGCTTTTTCGTGCTTCCCGGTATTCAAGGAACACTACGCGGTTAAGGCCCTGCCCAACCCGTTCATCCTGAAAATCCTTGCGGAAGAGGGTTTTGGCGCGGACTGTTCGAGCCTCCCGGAACTGCTGCTGGCAGAGATGGCGGGGATTCGCGGGGAGGAGGTGATGTTCACCTCCAATGAGACCCCAGCCCAGGAATACCAGACCGCCTTGGACATGGGGGCGATCATCAATCTGGATGATTTCACCCATATTGCCTTTCTTGAACAAAACGCCCGCATACCTGAACTCATCTCCTGCCGTTACAACCCCGGCCCCTTGAAGGGGGGTAATGCCATTATCGGGAACCCTGAAGAGGCAAAGTACGGTTTTACCCGGGAACAGATCCTCAAGGCCTTCCCCTTACTCCAGGATAAGGGCGCGCGACGCTTTGCCTTGCACACCATGGTGGCATCTAACGAGCTTAATCCCGCGTATCATATCGAAACTGCCCGCATCCTCTTTGAATTGGCCGTGGAATTGCAGGTAAAAACCGGTATCCGTCTGGAATTCGTGAACCTGGGAGGCGGAGTGGGGATTCCCTATACGCCCGAACAGGAGCCGCTCAATTACGCATACCTTGCTACGGGTATCAGAAACGCCTACGATGCCATTATTCTTCCTACAGGGCTTGATCCCCTGGGGATCCATACTGAATGGGCCCGAGTGGTAAGCGGTCCGTATGGGTGGCTTGTAACCCGGGCCATCCATTGTAAGCACACCTATCGGGAATACATTGGGCTTGATGGGTGTATGGCGGATCTTATGCGGCCTGCACTGTACGGGGCTTATCATCACATCACCATACCCGGTAAAGAAGAGGCTCCTGCTACCGAGACCTACGATGTGGTAGGAAGCCTCTGCGAAAACAACGATAAATTCGCGGTGCAGCGGAAGCTCCCCAAGATTGAGGTAGGGGAATCCACCGGCGACTTGGTAGTCATCCATGATGTTGGGGCCCACGGTAGGGCTATGGGCTTTAACTACAACGGCAAACTCCGCTGTGGGGAGTTGCTCTTGAGGCCCGACGGGTCCCTTACCCTGATCCGGCGGAAGGAAACCATCGAAGACTATTTTGCCACCCTACCCTCATCAATCCTAAAACCAAAGACGTGAATGTGAGGGAGGGAGGCGTGGGAATCAACGTTGACCTATCAAAGATACGGTTGTCTTTTTAGTTTCACCTGTATATCCGGTGGTTTACCGAAGGTGAGAAACAGGCTTCGGCTATTAACCGCGGTCATCCGCTTTTTCTATACTTTCCATACAATCCTGAAAGAGTACGAGCATTTGTTCTATGTTCGCTCTGGAGATGTTTGATTGTTCTATCGTCTTATTCAAACTCTCCGTGATCTTGTCGTATTCCTGAAAGGTTTCATGGATACCGGCTATATCGGTATTGACCACCGTAAGTACCTTATGCTCCTGCTCGCTTAACGCCACAATCTTTTGCACCAGCGATTTTTCTTCTTTAACCGTATCTTTCATACCGTTCATTTTTTCAGACAGACGCTCAATGTGTTCTATAAGCTGTTTGATGTTTTGAGAGGTAGTTTCTATGGCGCCTTTGGTGGTCGCTGCATGTTTGCGGATCTCGTGAGCAACCACCGTAAAACCTTTACCCGCAGCTCCTGCTCGTGCCGCTTCAATAGACGCATTGAGGGCAAGTATATTGGTCAGCTCCGCAATATTATGAATAGCCGCAAGACTCTCTCCGCTCAGTTTTGCAATACCGCGCAGGGTATCGGTAAGCTCAAAAGAATCATCAAAGGCTTTATCAATACTGATAAAATTATGATTCACCTTTTCTATATAGGCTTGATTATCTTTGGAAACATTCATCAATATTTCAGCGTTTTTCTGAAACGAAGCGTTAGTCTTTCGTATCATATCTGAGACGCGGGTAAAGGCGTTATGCAGATAGCTAATAGTAGTGTTGAGCATGTGGCTGCGAGAAATAATTTCAAACATTACTATCTTGAACTTGCTGGTTATGTAATGAATCAGCCGTTTTATCTTATAATTTAACTGATCGGGGGGGGGGGGGGGGGGTATTCATAGTTAAACCACCAAAAAATACCGCGGTATGGGTTTGTTTATTATGGGTAAAGTTTTGTTCCCCATTGTTATTAAAACCG
>JAISBK010000019.1 GCA_031266255.1 Treponema sp. | reverse complement strand
TGGTAATGCGGTTCTTCCTGCGCTTCGCCTCCGGAGACGGCATTCAACCGCTCTGGGGCTTTCGGGAATATCTGGCCGTACTCTACGGTCTCATGCTTGCCGCAGGCTTGCTTTTGCAGACTCCCTTGTTACTGCTCTGCTCCTTTGCCCTTGGGATCACCACACCGAAAAAGATAGCCCGCTTCCGGCCCCACATCATCTTCCTGATCTTTTTAGTCGCCGGCATCTGTACGCCTCCTGACGTCATTTCACAGGTGGCCCTTGGCGTTCCGCTATACTTGCTTTTCGAGCTTACCCTTTTTATCGGGCGTTTCTTTACGGCGCGTCCCAGGGATGAAATACACGACGAGTAAAACAGAATGAGGGAAACTGGCCGTAATACAAGGGGTCGTGGATGGGGTTTACCCTGTTACAGAAGCCGTCCCCTGCCTTCATCGCCGAATATAACGCAACGGTTGCTCTGGTGCCGGAATCCGCAGACAACGCCTTTGTCCCTCCTGAATGTCGTTGACGTGTATACGCACCGTAAGCCCGTTTATCCTGCGCACAACAAGCCAAAATGCATCCGCTCAAGTCCGTACATAACAAAAATTATCCATTATTAATCTTCTATTAATAACCTTTAGGGCGTTTTATCGGTATCATCTTCCCTATTCAAGGAGTTTCGATACATGAAGAAAGTAATGCTGATTGTTGCTGTGCTGGTAATCGCTGCGGGATTGATTATGATACCGCCCCTCACCGCAGGCAAGTCCGGTAATGCACAGGCCGGCGGCCAAGGGGGTCCCGGCGGCGCACCCAGAGGCGGCAGCCCCGGCAGGGGAGGCGCAAACACGGTATTCGCGGTCAGAACCGCAGATGCGGAAATCCGCAGCCTCCAGTCGTACATTGAAATAAACGGCAATATCGTCAGCGCCCAGCAGGTAGCGGTCGTGCCGGAGGCTGCGGGGAAACTGGTCTCCATGAAAACAGGACTCGGATCACGGGTAACCAAAGGGGCGCTCGTGGCGGAGATCGATCCTTCCCGGCCCGGAGCCGTGTATTCCCTCAGCCCGGTATATGCCCCTGTTTCAGGCCTCGTGGTAACCAATCCGGCGTCGGAAGGGTCCACGGTTTCAACCGCCACTACTCTCTTTACCATTGCGGTGGCAGAAGACATTGAGATAGAATCCCTGATACCTGAACGGGAAGTAGGCCAGCTCCGTACCGGCCTCCGGGCTGAAGTACGCCTTGAGGCGTTTCCTGGGGAAGTGTTTATCGCGGAACTGATTCGGCTCTCTCCGGTGCTTGACCCCGCCTCTCGGACCAAGAAAGTTACCCTGCGCTTTATGGCTCATGACCGTAGGATCAATCCAGGCATGTTCGCCCGCGTGAAGCTCAATACGAGGATCTATCAGAATGTGGTTTCCATCCCCCAGGAGGCCCTGGTTGAAAACCGGGGAAGCCCGGTGGTGTATGTGCTTGATACGAATGGTGCTGGTGAAACCGCCCGGGTATATACCCGGGAAGTCGTTGCCGGGGTGAACATAGACGGCGAAACGGAAATCAAAGAGGGCCTTTCCGCCGGAGAACCGGTGGTTGTTCAAGGGCAGCAGTTTCTCACCAACGGCGCCCAAGTACGGGTAATCGGAAGCTCCGAGCAACGGGGCCAACAGGGAGCATAAGATGAGCGTTGCGCAGCATGTTGTTAAAAGGCCAGTATTGGGTCTTATCGTCTTTAGCCTTATCGCTATTATCGCGCTTTACCTGGTATCCGGCATTGCTATTGATATGTTCCCGGATGTTAACCGGCCTGTCCTTACCGTCATGACGACCTATCAGGGTGCGGGGCCAGAAACGGTTGAAAAAGCGGTAACCAGGCCCTTGGAATCCCAGCTGGTCAATCTGAACGGCCTTGAGCATATCACCTCTACCTCCTCCGAAGGGTCGAGCAGTATCACCCTGGAATTCAAGTACGGCACGGATCTTGACGCGAAAACCAATGACATCCGGGACCGGATCGACCGGGTGAGGCGGCAGTTGCCCGACGAAGCGGACACCCCTTCGATCATGCAGTTTGATGCCAATTCAATGCCTATACTCCGTATCGCGGTGCAGGGAAACCAGACGCAGAATGAACTGCGGGCCATCGCGGTTAATACCATCCAGGACCAGCTTGAGCAAGTTGACGGCGTGGCCTCTACCAATGTGATGGGCGGCCGTGAACAGCTGGTACGGGTTGAAATTTCCCAGAACCGGCTTGAAGCCTACGGGCTTACCATTACCGGAATTGCCGGGACCTTGGCGGCCCAGAACCTTGAATTGGGGGCGGGTTCAATTGAGGACGGCGCGAAAAATTACAGTATTCGTACTACCGGAGAGTATACTGCTCTGCAAGACATCGCTGAGACGGTTATCATCCAGCGAAACGGCGCGGACATTCGGCTCTTGGACATCGGGAAGGTAAGCCTGACCTATCCTGAGGAGACCTCTACCGTGTATATCAACGGCGAAACCGGCGTGTATGTGGGGGTTATCAAGCAGAGCGGAACCAATTCCGCGGCGGTGGCCGACCGGGTATACGCAAAACTTGATGAAATACAAGCGCTGCTTCCTTCCGGCATAAGCCTTCAAATTACCCAGGATAATACCACCCAAATCAGGGATATGATCAATGAACTGGTAAACTCAGCTATTTCAGGCGCGGCGCTGGCAATGGGCATACTGTTTCTGTTTCTTAGGAACATTAAGAGCACCATCATTATTGGTATCTCCATTCCCTTCTCCATATTGGTTACCCTCCTTATCATGAATCTCGCAGGGATTACCCTGAATATGCTGACTATGGCAGGCCTCATTCTGGGTATTGGGATGATAGTAGACTGTTCCATCGTTATCCTGGAGAATATTTTTAAATACCGGGAACGGGGTGCAAAGCCGGATATAGCGGCGAATCTGGGAAGCCAAGAGGTAATGTCTTCGGTCATCTCGTCTACCCTCACCACTCTGTGCGTGTTTGTGCCTATTTTTCTGTTTAAGAACCGGCTGGGGATGCAGGGCGAGCTGTTTCAAGGGCTTATCCTCACGATTGCCATTGCCCTTGCTTCAAGCCTCTTCGTAGCTATCTTTCTGGTCCCCATTTTGGCGAGTACCTATCTGGTACTCAAGACCCGGAGCCAGAAGCCTTTGAAAAACAGGGTGTTGACCGGGATTGATAACGCTATCGGCGGAGCGTTGAATGGGCTTACCCGGGGGTATGTCCGGCTGCTTTCGACGGCGGTAAAACATCGTCTGGTTACGGTTACGCTGGTGTGCGCCGCGTTTGCCGGATCGGTCCTGGCCCTCTCCCGTATGGGGATGGTGATGATGCCGTCCATGAACGAGGATTCGGTAACCTTAAACGTTACCCTTCCTCAGGGAACCGTGTATGAAGACACCAAGGCGGTGATGCTGCAATTACAGGAAATCGCCCTTGATGAAATCCGGGGAGCTAAGACCATCATCACCAATGTCGGCTCGTCGGGTCGGGGTTTTGGCGGCGGCGGTACGAACCGGGGCGAGTTAAGTATAAGCCTTAACCTGGACGACCCCCGGGCGGACACTTCGGCGCAGGTCATGAACAAGCTCCGCAGCCATTTCAACGATTTTCCCAACGCAAGTCTAAGTTTTGGTCAGGGTAGGGGGCGTATGATGGCGGGAGGATCCGACATAGACCTCGTGCTCCGTATTGACGACATTGACACGGGGCTTACCGCCGCGCGGGAAATAACGGAGATCCTCAAAGCAGAGGTTCCTGAACTTACCGATGTTTCCATCGACATGACCGAAGGATTACCCCAGGTTGAAGTGGTCATTGACCGGAAACGAGCCTACAACATGGGCCTTTCCGTAAGCGCCGTCGCGAGAGAAATAGCCGCGGCCATGAACGGCGTTACCGCGACCACCTTCCGGTATAGCGGCACTGAATATTCGGTAAGCCTTGAGTTACAGGAAGAAGACCGAAAAAAACTGCCGGATCTCCAACGGATATTCGTATCCGGTTCGGGCGGACTGGTCCCGCTCTCCAACTTTGCCACCCTGGAAAAGGGGCTGGGGCCGGTAAGTATTAACCGGGAAAATCAGTCCCGGATCATCCATATTACTGGAAACACCGTGGAGGGCCAGCGTATAAACGAGGTGGAGCAAAAAATTCGTGCGGTTATTACCGCCAATTTTATCGTCCCTGAAGGCATGAGCCTCACGTATGAGGGGCAATGGAAAGAAATTACGGAAACAACGACCACCTTTGTCCTCATCATTACCCTGGCCATTCTCCTCGTGTTCGGCGTTATGGCAGGTCAGTATGAATCTTTCAAAGACCCCTTCATCAATCTGTTTACCATACCATTGTTGTTGATAGGGGTTGTCGCGGTATACCTTATTACCGGCCAAAATATCAGCATGTTTTCCCTGGTAGGAGTGGTGATGCTGGTGGGTATCGTCGTAAATAACGGCATCATTCTAGTGGACTATACAAACCTTCTCGTGGGCCGGGGCGTTCCGGCGGCACGGGCCTGTATTGAAGCCGGAGCATCCCGGCTGCGGCCTGTACTGATGACCACCCTGACTACCATCTTGGGTCTCATCCCCATGGCCTTCTTCCCCGGCAACTCGGCCACCATGATTCAGCCCATCGGCCTTACGGTAATCGGCGGCCTTTTCTCATCAACGTTCATGACCCTGTTCTTTATTCCGGTACTGTATTCCCTGATGAACGAAGGCCGGGGTAAAACGAAAAGCATTAAAACGAACGCCCCTGTTGTAGTTCAGCAAGAAGCAAGCGCATAAGGAGATAGACCATGAAACGTATGGAACTCATCGCCAACCGTTCTGTAAAAGAAGAACTTATCGGCGTTCTGGAGCAGGGGATTTCGGATTTTTATTACACCCTGCTTCCCGAAGTACACGGCAGGGGTGAAACCGCATACCGTTTAGGAACCGCCACCTGGCCTGAAGAAAATTTTATGCTTATCAGTTATCTAGAAAACCACGAAGCGGATAGGGCGAACACGCTGGTACAAGAAGTTAAAGCGCGCTTTTCGGGAGAAGGGATTAAACTCTTTTTTATGGAGGCAGGCGGCTGAAAGGCAGAGGCAAATTCGGAACATACTCTGGGACCTGTTCCCTATAGCATAAAACCACCATTTGAATTATCATGGGTTTTACAACCGGAATGTTCAGGCTAAACGGGAATGGGTAAGCCTGGCCTTTTTATCCGGTCTGGTACCATTTTATAAGGAGTATAAAGAAAAGTATCTCTTTTCGCTGAAAAACATGAACAGGAGCCCCCTTGCCGAATATCTTTCCCTTACTTCTCCGGAGAAAGTGAATCCCGGTTTTCTTGCTTACCTCTGTAATTTACAGGAAATTGCCGTGGTCAGTCCGGAAGTTGCCTTTTCCATTGTCCGGGAGCTGGAAAACCAGCGGAAGCGGATTAAGCTTATCGCCAGTGAAAACTACTGTTCCCTACCGGTCCAGCTTGCTATGGGAAACCTCCTCACCGATAAATACGCCGAGGGGATGCCGGGCCACCGGTTTTACGCGGGAAACGAACAGGTGGACGCCATTGAGTCCTTGGCGGCAGCAGAGGCCCGGAAGCTTTTCCACGCCGAATACGCCAATGTCCAGCCTCACTGCGGCGCGGATGCCAATATGCTGGCTTATTGGGCGATTATAGCAACCCGTGTTGAGGCGCCGCTACTTGAGCAATTCAGGGCGGTTACGGGTGAAACTAATCTCTACAAATTGAGCGACGCCCAGTGGAAAGAACTTAAGACGGCTATGGGAAACCAGAGGCTTCTGGGCCAGG
Source organism: Treponema sp. (assembly GCA_031266255.1). GTDB lineage: Bacteria > Spirochaetota > Spirochaetia > Treponematales > Breznakiellaceae > JAIRLU01. The sequence goes on along the minus strand of JAISBK010000019.1, from coordinate 13,723 downwards.
ACTACTATTCCGGCGGACACCTGACCCACGGTTACCGTTACAATGTTTCGGGCCGCATGTTCGACATCTCCGGGTATACGGTTTCCCAGGAAACGGGACTGCTTGATTATGATGCAATCGAAAAGATGGCCCTGAACATCAAGCCCTTGATCCTCCTGGCCGGTTATTCCGCCTATCCCCGGAAGATCAATTTTAAACGGATGCGGGAAATCGCTGATAAAGCAGGGGCGGTGTTTATGGTGGACATGGCCCATTTCGCGGGACTTGTAGCGGGCAAAGTTTTTACCGGCGACTATGATCCGGTGCCTCATGCCCATGTGGTCACCACCACTACCCACAAGACCCTCCGGGGCCCCAGGGGGGGATTGGTCCTTTCTACCGCCGAATTCGCCGAGGCCCTGGACAAGGGTTGCCCCCTCACCATGGGTGGGCCCCTGCCCCATGTGATTGCCGCCAAGGTGGTTGCCTTCCGGGAAGCAGGGAAACCGGAATTTCGGGATTACGCGGCTCGGATCGTGAAAAACTGCCGGGCCCTGGCGGCTTCCTGTATTAAAAACGGCCTTGAGGTCCTTACCGGCGGCACCGATAACCACCTGATCCTGGTGAACGCCGGTAAGCTGGGGATTACCGGCCGCCAGGCAGAATCGGCCCTCCACGAGTGCCACATTACCCTGAACCGGAACAGCCTCCCCTTTGATCCCAACGGCCCCTGGTACACTTCGGGCTTGCGGATCGGGACCGCTGCGACCACCACCCTGGGCATGGGGCAGGCGGAAATGGAAGAGATTGGGGCCGTTATCGCCCTGGTTCTCAAGAGCACGTCCCAGGCCCCGGAAGCCAAAGACCCGGCCCAAAGAAGCCGGGTCAAATACTTCATCAAGCCCCAGGTGAAAACCGAAGCCATAGACCGGGTGAAAACCCTGCTGGATCGTTTTCCGGTGTACCCGGAACTGGATCTGAACCTTTTGAAAAAATTTTTTGTTGATTAAGCGTAGGCTTTATGTTTGAAAAGAGGATGCGATCTACCGCGTACATTTGGATGCTGGACTAGAATGTGTTTACATTCAGGCATATGCCATTTTTTAGCCCATTGCGGTAGCAGGCGGTGTCCACACCGCCTGAAATTTCTGAAAGTATGATCCTAAAATATACATTTTGATGAACTATTTTTGATTATATATGATGAATGATACAGGAGGATTACATATAAAAAATAAAGTTGTAATTTTTATTACAGTTACTTTTTTGATATTAGTTGTATCGAATAGCATTTATAGCCAAGATAAAAACAACTTCTTTTTCAACGTTGGCAGTCCAACAACTCCTATTTTTACTCAATGGAGTTTAGGACTTGGATATGAAAGATCATTAAATAAATATTTTACTTTTATTGTAACCAGTGATATTGCCTGGCATATAATCACCGTAGCTGATTCTTCATATGAGGAAGACAAAGTATGGGAAATTGATACCTTAACACATTTTCGTTATTATCCATTCAGTACAAGAATTGGTAAACTTTTTATGGATATTGGAATGGGATATACATATTTGTCAATGACAACAACGGAAACCAATGCAAGCAATCTTTTTACTTTGCAAGGGGAAATTGGATGGAAATTTATTATAAGACGAATATTTATCCAACCTTGGGTTGGATATAATATAAGTTTTGGAAAAATTTACCCGACCGAGGAAAATGATATAAATGAAGAAATGGGTAAATATGGTTTTATCAACTTTGGATTATCATTGGGGTTTATTTTCTAAAAATATAAAAAATAAAGCACGCCAGCCGCACATTTTTACAGCCCTGGTCTTTGTTGCGTAAAGCCCTTATACAGGTTGCAAAAACATCGCATACAGCCGGAATGTTATGCGTAATTGCCCCTAAAATTGGTTGAAATAACGTATTAAAAAATTTTTGTGAAATTTTATTGATAAAAGTATCGTATAGATATAAAATGTTTTTCAAAGGAAAATTCTATGGCAAGTGTTGAGATTGATTTTGTAGTACCTGACGTCCTTGTGGCGTTTGAAACTTACAACAAAGTTTTTGGTGCTGAAGCGGTGGAAAAGTCATCCTTTGAGAGGGGGCGTAATGAAGTTGTTTTTACCGTTTTTGGAACTCATTTTCATATGCTGGATGAAAATCCCGATGCTTTTCTTGTGGCTCCAAAAGAAGGGCAGGGTGGATTTTTGTGGTTTAACTTGGTGGTTGATGACATCCATGAGGTGTTTGAAAAAGCATCGGCGGCAGGATTCAACACAATACTGGAAATTCAAGAAGTCCAGATGTCATCATTGCCCTCCGGATCTAAAACGGCAATGCAAAAAGACCCTTGGGGTTATATATGGCAACTTCATCAAATCGGTAGTAATCCTTGAAAAGGATTGTGGTAGGGCGACTTCGCCGCCCACTTTATTTGCTTACCCTATCCCTCCCGTATACTTCTTCCTTACTAGATGACTGTCTTCTCCTAAAGATTGCAAGAAAATGCTCCCACCTGTCAGTCGCTATCCAGTCTTATCCCCAGCCGTTTTCTTAACTTTTGGGCCGTCTTTATAGCTCGTTTCCCCCACGTTCCTGGTGATAGGCATATATCAGCCATAGGATGCTGATTTTCAGTATAGCGCTGATGTCCCCTATACCCATTCCCCGGATTTATAGATCACCATCCGTTTTTCATGTTCTTCCTCAGTCGGGTTATCATCTGGATACCTCATACAAGGGGTTTCTTTATCCTATCGAACTCACGTTATATAGGCTTTTTCAAGAATAGAGAGCCTCTTCAGTTTTGAAAGAGCCTTTCTATTCAGAGGAGCTCTGTTTTTCCCGCAGCGCGGATTTGTTCGACAATCTCTTTGACCCGCTGCGTTTCTCCCCGCTTGGCAATCAGTACTGCAGGGGCGTCTTTGCCCGAACGGACCACTACGATCAGATCCTCCACGCCGCAAAGGGCCACCGGTATATCCGCATCAACAAAACAGGATGCTCCCCCGCTCTGGTATACCTCCGACCTGGTATCCCCTACCAGGCGCTCGTATTCGTCCCAGCTTCCCACATCCATCCATGCAAAATCTGCAGCGACCATCACGGTTTGGGTACATTTCTCCGCTATGGCATAGTCAAAAGAAGTAGTAGGTACCTGCTCATACACTGCGGGTAGACCCGGCCAATCACCCAGCATACGTAATCCTTGGACATTCCGATACGCCTGTTCTTCAGGCGCCTGAAGCCGAGCGAAAGGAGCTATGATTTCCGGGGCATAATCCTTAAATGCACGAAGCATAAAGCCCGCAGAAAAGGCAAACATCCCGGAATTCCAGTAAAAGTTCCCAGCTGCAACGAATTGTTCCGCCACAGGTCGAGCCGGTTTTTCCCGAAACGAAGCAACCCGGAATACCCTTGCCCCAGAAACTCCGGGTAGGGAAAGCGCTTCAGCAGTTTCAATATACCCGTATCCTGTTGCCGGGGAACGGGGAGGAATACCAAAAACCACCAGCTTCTCTTGCCGGGCAAAGGCTGCTCCGGATGCGGCGTTGGCCTTAAAGACTTCCAAAGGTTGAATACTATGATCGCTGGTGAGTACCACGATCGTCCGGTTACCCCCGGATACCCGTTGCACATAGGTGATTCCCAAGGCAATGGCTGCAGCGGTATTTTTTGCCCTTGGCTCAGGGATGAGAACCAAGCGATCCCTCAAGACCGTGCTCACAGACGTACAAGCCTCAATGATAAAGGGTACATGCCCTTCTCCCGCAATGATAATAACCCGTCCATGCCCTGAGCTATCAATCAATGCCAAGGCTCGTTCAAGGGCAGCATGGAAAAAGGTATGTCCTCCCCCCACATCCCCGGTCTGGGAAGATTCCTGGGAAATCGCCAGAAACTGCTTGGGTCGTCTTGAATTACTCGCGGGCCAGAGCCGCGTTCCAGACCCGCCGGCCATGATAATACAATCATCAAACATAGTGGCACTATAATAACCTACTTATACGCTTGAGGCAAGTTTGAGGACGTTTCATCAGGATAAATCCAGGACAATGAGCATGATAAAGTAGTATATTACTATGCAGTGATGAAAAAACAAGCTCTCCTTGTCTTTAAATGCTCGGTTTGCGGCCATGAGGAGCCCAAGTGGCTGGGCCGCTGTCCTGAGTGTGGTGAATGGAATGCTCTCATCGAAACGAGCCTACCAGGACGCGGTATGGATCAGCATAGCCCTAGGAACCACCCCAAAGGTTCCCTGCCCCAGTCAATCCCGTTGTCGGCGGTAGATGCTCAAGAGGGCAGCCGTATTCCCAGCGGTATTCCAGAACTTGACCGAGTACTGGGAGGCGGCATTATGAAACGATCCGCGATTCTCGTCGGAGGCGAACCGGGAATAGGCAAATCCACCTTACTGCTTCAGATAGCTGCTGCCGCGGGTACGAAAGGGAGAATACTCTATATTTCCGGAGAAGAATCAGCCGGACAAGTGCGGATACGCGGGGACCGTCTAGGGATTACCACAGACCGGATTGAACTCTGCTGCACGGGGAAACTTGAAGCGGTTACTGCTGTTTTGGAAGCGGTGAAACCGATGATCCTCATGGTCGATTCTGTCCAGACCTTGTATACCGATGAGGCGGGTATGATACCGGGTACGATAAATCAACTCAAGTACTGTTCCTCTGAACTCATTACCTGGGTGAAAGAGCATGATGCCGCGCTTTTTCTCGCTGCCCATGTTACCAAAGAAGGGCTTATCTCAGGGCCTAAAACCCTGGAACACCTGGTGGATACGGTACTCTACTTTGAACAGCGTCATGGGGATCGCCGTTTCCTGCGGGTAACCAAAAACCGCTTCGGTTCGGTTGATGAAATAGGCATCTTTATCATGGAGGAACAAGGGCTCAAGGTAGCGGATCCTGCACTGCTTTTTCTGGTACGCCGGGAGGGAACGTTAGCGCCAGGAATCGCTACCGCAGCCGTCCTTGAAGGTACCAGGGCCCTCTTGGTGGAAATCCAGGCCCTGACCGTTCCTGCCAAGAGCAGCGCTATGAGCCGGGTTCTTTCGGATCGCATCGATCACCATCGGGTATCCCGGATCGCTGCAACCTTAGAGAAGCACCTAGGGCTTCGGCTTTCGGATCAAGATATCTATATTAACGTGGCTGGAGGCATCAGAATCACCGAAGTGGGGGTGGAACTCCCCTTGGCCTGTGCCCTCTATTCTGCGCGAACCGGCCACCCGATCCCAGGACGGATCGCCATAGCCGGAGAATTATCCTTAGCCGGAGAGGTACGGCCAGTCCGGGGGCTTATCAGAAGGATCAAAACCATCCAAAGCCTCGGGTTTGATCAGTTTCTTGGTCCCCAACTGGACCCCTTAGAAGAATCAAGCGGTAGTCATCACCAAACACCTGAAGCAAAGAAGGATATCCAGGGAACCACGGTCCTGGCAGTCAAGGACATCCAGTCGGCAATCAAATCACTTTTTTAGTTTTTCCCAACTTACCTATTTTAAAAAACGATTTGCCAATTTTTGCCCTTATTTAAGACAATAATCATTACTTACTACAAAAATTAAGAAAAATATACCAAAAAAGCAAATAACGCTTGACGTTACGAGAAAACTGAGATATTGTTGTCTAAATATAGGATAATGTGTTGATATGTTGTGGTATGATGGTTCTGTTCTAGAAGTACCTGTAACAGGTTTTCAAAAGTTTAAGGATACTATTTTTTCCTGCCCGATGTTCTGTTTAAGCCGGGTTTCTCTTATTTTCGCATCCCATAAGCTCCAAGGGGAGAATTATTCCCTCAAGGAGATTGGAGTCGCTCATGGTTAATGGGCGTGAATAACAGCGTGCCTGGACGCATCAGATCAGTATGGCATACTGGTTCAATCCGGGTGAAGGAATTTTCTCAATGGCCAAGAAATTGTATGTCGGTAATCTTTCGTACAACACCACTGAAGATGGGCTTCGTAATCTGTTTGCAGGTTTTGGAAGTGTTGCCTCTGCTAAGATCATTTTCGATCGTGAAACCGGCAATTCTAAAGGATTCGGATTCATCGAAATGAGTACTGAAGAAGAAGCAAATGCTGCTATCGCAGGTACTAACGGGCGTGAATTTGAAGGTCGCCAACTGAGGGTGAATGAAGCCATGGACAAACCCCGGCGGGACCGGAGCGTTGGTTATGGTAATAGTTGGTAGTCGGATCCTTATAAAGAGCATAGACGCAGGTACCCCAAGTGGATGTTTTTATGTGCTATCTATGATTTAGAGACGGGACTTCATAAAAACAGCTAAGAAGGTTTTTGCACTCTTCTTTAAGGACTATTAAAAAGGAGTATAAAAGAGGGGTGTAAGAATCTTTTATTCTTGGTGAAGGCAGATAACGGGAGGGGTTCCTTAATAGGTACTATTCCTCCTTGCTATTACGGTAGTAGTGAAAGTGGTGGACTCATTGTATGGTAGTATAGAGGGTCTTTACTTATGCGCTATAGCAGTAGAAGAAGCCATCTTGGCATCTACGGCATTGAGGATATCCATGAGTTTCTCTTTTTCTATGAGATCGATAATCCGGGCCTCGGTATAACGCCGGGCTTCAGCGGAATATTTACCGCAACTCATACAAATTCCCTTACCGGCCTTTACCTCTTTTATACGGATATGAAAATCCCGGATCACCAATTCCCCTATAGAACCAGGGGTTCGTATAAACCGGAATACAATCGTATCTGACCATTTGCTGGTTTCGATCTCCGCGACTATATCGATCCATTCACTTCTATTCGTGATATTGAGTATTTTGACTTTTGATTTCGTATAATAACTTAACACGATCTTGCGGCATAGGGCGATAAAATCAGCGCTTGGAGCCAGCATGAAAATTTGATAGTTTTTATTGGCATTGAGTTCCTGATACCGTGCTATCAAATCGTTTACATCTTTATAGACGGGGTTTTCAGCACGGATAACTTCCAATAGGCTTAAGGCTTTTCCTATTTCATTTTGTCCAAGATAGACCGTAGCCAACCGGTATCGAATCTCAGTTATCACTTCAGGAAGGGCATGCTTTTCATGGCGTAGGCCAATTTCAAAATCTTGAATAGCATTTACATTCTGATGCTGGGACGTATTGATGATCCCTGAACTAAGACACGCACCGGCTCCTAGTACTGGGTCAAGACGTAGATGAGAGAAGATACTCAAGGCTTGATCGAACCTACCAAGTTCAAAATAACAGGTTCCCAGGGTATAGAGGCATTCCTTATCAGTTGGAGCAAAATCAATCGCTTTGCGGATAAGAGGAAGGGCCTCTTTATATTTACCGAGATTAACGAAGGCGTCTCCCAAATAGCGGAGCGCCTGGGGATGCTCAGGGTTCTGTCTACAGGCTTGAATCAGATCATGAGCGGCTTTTTCATAATTTTTTCTTTGAAATTCGAGAATCCCTAGGTTATAGTTTACCTCAAAATTGTTCTGTTGCAGTGACCGGGCTGAGAGTAAGGCTTTGTAAGCTTCATCCTGTTTTTCTAACTGTAAGGCTGCAAGGCCATAGCGGAGCTTAGCCTCAAATTCATTAATATCCTTGTTACTCAGGGATAATTCAGTTAAGATTTCATAGGTCTTAAAAGCCGCAGCCCAATTCTGTTCCTGAAAATAAATATTACCTACTATAATAAGGGATTCTGGATCTCGAGGGTTTTGTTCCAGCCGTTTATTTACCTGCTTAAACAAAATCTCCTGGTTCCTCGCCCGTTTGTCTGGTGTGGTAGAATTATTTTGCTTTAAACTATACACCAATACAAGAATAATGCCCACTACAAGGACTCCAATTCCTCCCACGATAACAATTGGCAGCATTCATACACTCCTTTATCAATACAAAAATAATCCTCTTTCATGGGTATGTTCAAGCCTCTCGAATGCCGAATCTTTAGAGGGTTTCACCCCTATGGTAATGAGAGGGATATCAAAAAACCTCCTCTATAAAAAAGGAGGCTATAGGTTTATCCCGGATTGCCCCTTCCTTTACTTGGCCGAAAGGGCTGCCATGGTAATATAATTATAAGGCTGGTTGAAATGGGGGAGAAAGAAAATATCCAACAACTTGAGTTTGTCAATGGTGAGTTTCTCCTCAATCGCTAAAGAGAACAGATGGATACCCATGGAAATGTCCTGGTATGAAGCCATCTGGGTCCCTAAAACCCGGCGGGTCGTTTTATCATACACGATACGGATCTTAACCTTATGATTATCATCCTTGATGAATCCCGGTTTCTGGGTATCCTCGAATTGGGTATAAAGCGGGGTAAATCCTGCCTTTTCCGCAGCCTTGAGGTTGAGTCCGGTGGATACCATCTTGTATCCGTAGATACAAATCCCATTGGACCCTTGCACCCCCACTGATTCCAGGGGAGTTCCCGAGGCGTTATGCCCAGCCACTACTCCGCTCCGCACCGCATTGGTGGCCAGGGCAATATAGGCCGGGGCGCCCAGGGCATTGCTGTACACCGTGGCGCAGTCCCCAATGGCATAGACATCCTGTTTGCTGGTTTCCTGTTTCAGGTTGACCTTGTATGCGCCATTGGTGAAGGTCTCCAGATCCTGGGCAGCCAAGGTCGTATTGGGACGGAACCCTATGGCCATGATGACCAGGTCTACCGGGTATTCCCCTTTGTTGGTGATGATGGACTCGACCTTATCAGTCCCGGCGATTTTCTGAACCATTTCCCCAAAGTGAAGGCCAATGCCCTTCTCCTCAAGAACCTTGTCCATATCTTTGGTGAACCATTCATCGTAATACGTGGAGAGGGAAGTGGCGGCAGCTTCAAAGAGCAACACCTGCTTTCCCCGGCGCTGTACTGCCTCGGCAAGTTCCACGCCGATATAGCCTGCCCCAACTACGGCCACGGTTTTAATATCCGGCTGATCCAAAAGCAGGTTTATCTGCTGCCCGTCCTGAAACCGCTTGACATAGGTTACCTTGGGAAGATCTAAGCCCTGGATCTTCGGGGTGATGGGAAGAGAGCCTGTGGCAATGATGAGTTTATCATAGGACTCAGCGATCTCCTTACCTGCCTTGGTTACGCCGTAGACCTGTTTCGCCGCAAAATCAATACGGCGTACTTCAGTTTCCATATAGACTTCTGCTTTTTTAGCAGTAAACGTATCTTTTGAAGCATAGAAAAGGCCGTCAGGATTATCGATTTGTCGTCCAATCCAGAGGGCAGTACCACATCCAAGATAGCTGATGTTGCTGTTACCATCAAAAATAACCAGTTTGTGTTCAGGATAGTTATCCAAGATCGTGTTAGCTGCCGCAGTACCTGCATGATTCGCACCGATTAATACAATTTTAGCCATAAAGACTCCTTAAACATATATAGCATACTATGTCCTCCCCTGAATTACAATGATAATGCCCAGGATACATACCAAGTTTTATACAAATTCTACAATACCCGATAAAATCCGCATTTGAGGTATAAGGATTCCGCATACCCTACCAGAATGGGATGATCCTGAGCTTGATACCGAAAATCAAGCTGTATGAGCCGGCGTTCCGCATCCTGAGCAGCCTCAGCCACCATGCGCTTGAAACGGTACTCATCTAAGGCATGGCTGCACGAACAGCTTACCAGCACACCCCCCCTATTGAGGAGCTTCAAAGCCCTCAAGTTAATTTCCTTGTATCCCCTGAGGGCCCCTTCCAGGGAAGCGTGGGTTTTGGCAAAAGCCGGAGGATCCAGGATGATCAGATCAAACCGTTCCTTCCGGGTCCGTTCATAGGTGCGTAGCAGGTCAAAAACATCCCCTGCTACTGGGATAACCCGATCCTCCACCCCGTTAAGATACGCATTGTTCACCCCTTGTTTTAGGGCTTCAGGGGAACTATCCATTGCATGTATGGAAGCCGCGCCGAAGCGGGCAGCATGAATACCAAACCCCCCGGTATAAGAGCAGGCATCCAATATCCGGTTCCCGGGAGTGATCCATTCCTTGAGGTTCTGGCGATTTTCCTTTTGGTCAAGAAAATAACCGGTCTTCTGACCCTGCTCAAGATCCACTCCAAAAGGAAAGGTATTCTCAAAGATCAGGATACCCCCTGAGGGGAAACTCCCGACGATGAGCCCTTCCTGTAACGGAAGCCCCTCCCGTTCCCGGAACTGGGCTGCGGATTTCTCAATGATTCCTGTGGGTAGTCCCAAAGGTCTGCGGTCTTGACCTATGGGGAAGTTCCCTAAGACCTCTTCCAGAGCCGCCAGAACCTCCTTCCTGCGGCTATCCATGCCATAGCTGAGGAACTGTACCGAAAGCCATGAACAAGGCGACCCAAGGGCAGACGCAAGCCCCGCAAACCTGAGCGGCCGTTCTGAAAAGGCAGATGCACAAGCTTCCAGAGGCCAGCCTACAAAACGGTCGATGATAAGGCCGGGGAGAAAATCCGCTTCCCCAAAGACGATACGGGCAGATTCCCGGTGCAGATCATACCTCGTTCTTCGCGCGAGCGCTTCCCGAATCCGGCGCTTAAAAAAGCCTATATCGATCCCTTCTTTAGAGGGGCTATATATACGGGCGATGATTTTAGAGTGGGGATTTACCAAGGCTCTACCCAGATAGGTTTTTCCTGAACTTTCTACATCTGCGGTTTCTCCGGGCTCAAGACTTGCCGGACCTTGGGGTCCTAGGATCCGGGCAACTTCGTTATCATAAACCCAAGGATGGCCTGAAACAATACGCCCCTCTTCACCGGCTTTCAAAATAATACGTTTCATATTTTTATTAAAGAGATTATTGATTTGCCAGAGATTCTATAGGTTTTCATAGGTACAATATATCGAAAAACAGCAGATTAACGCATAAGATTATGGTAAAATATACAAAATACGTTTCGGTTTAAGGAATCCCCAAAAGCATACGAAAATAAAAATAAAATCATTAATCGCAAAAGATTATAGACAAACAAATCAAAGGACGGGTTCCCTCAATTTTCCATTAAAAAATGAGTATTATCTACTTATAGACTCTTCATTAGTCAACATGGGTACTAAAGAAAGAGACTATACGGAGTAAATGCGCGGGAGCCTACCATAGCTATGAATAGACAGGATAGGATTTTTCCAAAACTAAACGGGATAAGCAGTATAGTAGGCATAGGTATTATACTTTGTATAATTTCTTGCGGCAGTACTCCCCCCTCAAGTGACCCAGCGCCCCAAGCAGAAGGTCCTCGCGAAGAGAGCCGCCAGGCATTAACCGCTGCCCAGGAACGGGTGAAGAATTTACGCAAACTCGCCGAAGATTTCGACGGTCCAATTTATTTTCCTGATGAATGGAACCGTGCTGAATCGCAATACACTCAGCTAAAGACGCTCAAGCCTGATACCGCTCAAGCGTACGAAGAAGCCATCGAAAAGTACACTGCCCTGGGGGACACGTATAACGAACTCAGTTTAAAAGCGCTGCCTCGGTATAGGGAAAACAGAAACCAAATTGTTCAAAGCGCCCGGGAAGAGGCTGTCGCGGCAGGGGCAGCGGAATTGCTCCCTGAACTTTTGGATACCGCAGATACCCACGCGGCTGAGGCCCTCCGCCTCTATGATGCAGCAGATTATTATGCCTTTGCCCGGAAGTCTGCTGAGGCCCTGGCTCAATACCAGCAGGCGGCTGATGCCGGCTGGGAAGCCCTGGCAGAAAAACAGCGGCAGCAGGCAAGAGCCTTACGGGAAGAAGCCTTGAACCTTAAAGCCCCTATTGCGATGCCTGGGGCATATCAGGAAGCGGATTTGGTTTATACCGAAGGTGAACGGGCCATGAGCGCCAAAGATTTCAAGCAGGCTCTAGAAATGTTTACCCAAAGTGCAGGCCAATTTGTAATAGTTCGGGATGAGACCGCAAAAAAACGCCAAACCGCAGAAAAAGCCATACAGACCGCCCAAGATAAGATCCTGGACAGCGATAAACAGGCAAAGAGTGCCCAAGCAAAACGGGGAGGTGCACGATGAACCGAGTAATTCCCGCTGTAATAGGCTGTTTGGTCTTTGGTATGGTATCTATTGCCGCAGTCCCAGCAGATAGCACCCTAGTCAATAATGAATATTTTCTGGAAAGTGTCCGACTTGTAGGTTTAGCCCAAGAAAGCTTTGATCAAGGGGATTATGATGCAGCAACCGCCTATGCTGAAGAAGCCCTCAAGTATGCGCTGATGTCCGATGCATATATAGCCCGGCAAATTGACCTGCAGGAAGCTGATCAGGCTCTAGTCGCAGCCAAAGAACGGCTGGATTGGGCAACGTCCATTGGAGCCAAGACCCAATTCCCCGGTCCCTATAATCAGGCTAATACCGCGTATAATGATGCGGTAAAGGCGAGGTCTGGGGAGAAATGGAAGGATGCGATTACCGCGGCGAATAAAGTAGGAACTATCGTCGGGGAGATTGAGCGTCTCAAAGCAAAGGATGCAGATACGGCTCTAGCCGCAGCCAAGACCCGGCTGGATTGGGCAACGTCCATTGGAGCCAAGACCCAATTCCCAGTGCCTTATACCCAAGGGAACACTGCGTACAATGACGGGGTGAAGGCCAAGACAGGAAAAAATTGGAATGATGCGATTGCCGGGGCCAACAAAACCGTAGCCGCGGTAGTGGAGATTGAAAAGCTCTATGAAGCCCAGAAAGCCAAAGACGCGGATGTATCTCTGGTCAAGGCCAAAGAACGGCTGGACTGGGCAACTTCGGTTGAGGCAAAGACTCAGTTCCCAGAACCCTATACGCGGGCAGATACTGTGTACAATGATGCGACGAAGGCTCAGAAGGCAAAAAACTGGACCGATACGATTACCGGAGCCAACAAAACCATAGCCGCGGTTGCGGAAATTGAAAAACTTATGGATGCCCAGAAAGCCAAGGATACGGAGGTATCCCTTGCAGAGGCCAAGAAACGGCTCGATTGGGCAACCTCGGTTGGGGCCAAGACTCAGTTCCCAGAACCTTATACCAGGGCAAGTACTGCATACAATGATGCGGTGAAAGCCAAAAATGGGAAGCATTGGTCTGAAGCAGACGCAGCCGTAGATAAAGTCCTAGCAGCGGTAACAGAGATTGAAAAGATTTATGAAGCCCAGAAAGCCAAAGACGCGGATGTATCCCTGGCCAAGGCCAAAGAACGGCTCGACTGGGCGACCTCGGTTGAGGCCAAGACCCAGTTCCCAGAACCCTATACGAGGGCAAGTACTGCATACAATGATGCGGTAAAAGCCAAGAATGGGAAGAACTGGCCAGAAGCAGATGCAGCCGTAGATAAAGTCCTGGTTGCAGTGGCGGAAATTGAAAAGCTTTATGAAGTCCAGAAAGCCAAAGACGCGGATATATCTCTGGCCAAGGCCAAAGAACGATTGGACTGGGCCACCTCGGTTGGAGCTAAGACTCAGTTCCCAGAACCTTATACCAGGGCAGATGCTGCGTACAATGATACGGTGAAGGCTCAGAAGGCAAAAAACTGGAACGATACGATTACCGAAGCCAATAAAACTATAGCCGCGGTTGCGGAAATTGAAAAACTTATGGATGCCCAGAAAGCCAAGGATACGGAGGTATCCCTTGCAGAAGCTAAGAAACGGCTTGATTGGGCGACCTCATTTGGAGCTAAGACTCAGTTCCCGGAACCCTATACGAGGGCAAGTACTGCGTACAATGATGCGGTAAAAGCCAAGAATGGGAAGAA
>JAISBK010000177.1 GCA_031266255.1 Treponema sp. | reverse complement strand
TGGTAAGGTAATGGGATCATTCTATTATTCCATTAATAAAAACGGCGAGTTGACCATGACCCTTGGGACGGAAGATTTTAAGGATATAGAATCCGCGTCGCCGTTTATCAAATCCGACGCCACCCTCCAGGGCGTTCCGGTTGAACTCATTGGAAGCTGGTATGCCATAGCCAACCCGTCGTCAACGCCCAACTTCGAGATTACCGCGGTGGGAACGATAGCTATTTCAGGAACGGCGGCGGCATATAAGGTACATGTTTCAGGAAATAGCGTATTCGTTCTGGAAGGCAGCGTATTAAAGGGGACATTCAGATATGTAATCCGATATGGCGAGATGACCGTAATGAACGGAACCGACCTTTGCGAGGGGCTTTCGGTTTTATCGCCCTTTGCTAAAAAGAACCGCTAACCGTGACCGTCATGATGGGGGCAATGAGCAGTGCTGGGTTGGTCTTGTGTAGAATTGTCATACCTCCTTGTTTGTGGTATGGTTAAGGCATGTGTATTTTTAATTTTGGACCCATGAAAAGAAGAAAGCGCTTTCTGCATATCTTGAGTATGGGGGTGTGCTTATTGGTAGGTATGACTGAAACCGGGTTTGCTGCACCGGCAGATGCTGCCTTAGGAAACGGCCTGTTTGCCCGGATCAGTACCACGAGGGGAACTATCGTGGTGCGCCTGGAATATCAGAAGACCCCGCTCACGGTCTGTAATTTTGTTGCCTTGGCAGAGGGTAAAATGAAGACCTCGCGAAACGGTCCCTTCTATAATGGCCTCAGTTTTCACCGGGTTATCGACAATTTTATGATCCAAGGAGGGGATCCTTCAGGAAATGGGAGCGGCGGTCCAGGCTACCGGTTCCCCGATGAGTTCAATGCCAGCCTCAGGCATGACGGCCCAGGGGTGCTGTCGATGGCGAATGCAGGCCCAGGGACTAATGGGAGCCAATTCTTCATTACCCATGTCAAAACCCCCTGGCTGGATGGTAAACATACGGTGTTTGGCAAGGTTGTACAAGGTCAAGAAGTGGTAAATGCCATAAAACAGGGAGATAAGATCAATACCATCACCATTATCCGTAACGGCCCTGAAGCCACTGCTTTTAAGGCGGATCAGGACGCCTTTGATAAGCTGCTCAAAGAAGCCACTGCTGCTGCCGCAAGCAAAGCCAAGGCACAGCGGGATACGGACCTTGCTCAAATCAAGAAAAAATATCCTAACGCGATTCTTTCCGCATCAGGTATCCAGTACATTATCCAGAAGCCCGGAACCGGGGATAAACCCTCTCGGGGTAAAACTGTAGCCCTGACGTATAAGGGGATGCTCCTTTCCGGTAAGGTTTTCGACGGCTCGGACTTTCAAGGCGGCCCCTTGGAATTCCAGGTGGGATTGGGTAAAGTCATCCCTGGTTGGGAAGAAACCGTACTGGATATGCAGCTCGGTGAAAAGCGACTGGTAGTCATCCCACCGGAGCTTGCGTACGGTGAACAGGTAGTGGGAAACGGGCTGATCCCGGCAAACAGCTTTCTGGTTTTTGAGATGGAGCTGGTACGGATACGCTAGGACCTGCTCGTACGATGCTGGTATTGTTTCCGGTATGCCTTTATCTGCTTGCCTGTACCGAAGCTCCAGAGGCCCAAGCAGAATTGGTACTGGGAACGGTTTGTACCATCAATCTTTATGAAGAAGGCTCTCCCCAAGTATATGGGACCCTCTTTTCCCGCCTTCGAGCGATTGAGACGACCATGAGCGTCACCATGGCAGATACCGCGGTGGATAGGATCAACCAGAACGCCGGGATACAGCCGGTACCGGTTCCCCCAGATCTCATTGAAGTGCTGGACCAGGCCATTAGGTATGCGGTATTAAGTGAAGGCGCGTTTGATCCCACCGTAGGACCTTTGGTACAGCGCTGGGCCATTGGTTCGGAACATCCCCGGATTCCTGAGCCTGCTGAAATCGAAGCAACCTTATCCCTCATCAACTGGCAGGATCTGGTCATTGACCATGATGCAGCCACGGTATTCTTGCGAAGATCCGGCATGGCCTTGGATCTGGGGGCTATTGCCAAGGGCTATGCCGCGGATGAGATGGTGAAGATTCTCCAAAATGCCCGGATCAAAAGGGCAATCATTGACTTGGGGGGCAATATATTTGCCTACGGCGCAAAACAGAATGGCCTGCCGTGGCGGATCGGCGTCCAGAATCCTCTGGATGCCCGGGGAACCTATCTCGGCGTCCTCGCGGTTCAGCATAAAAGCGTCGTAACTTCCGGGGTGTATGAACGGTACGCGGAAATCAATGGAAAGCGCTACCACCACATCCTGTCTACTCAAGACGGATACCCGGTGTATAATGGCCTCCTCTCGGTAACCATTATCGCAGACCATTCCATTGATGCAGATGCCCTTTCCACCTCGGTATTTGCCCTGGGCTATGAAAAAGGCCGGGCCTTGGTTGAGTCCCTTAACCCTATTGAGGCTATCTTTGTCTTTGAGGATAAGCGTATCCAGTGCACCTCTGGCGCTTTGGCATGGTTTACCTTGAGTGATTCCCAATTTAGCCTGATGCCTTGAGTCTAAAAGCGCTTTGCTCTGGAAGCTTTTATAACGTATCTGGAGAAGCTAATGCTGCGGGCAGTTGCATAGAAGTTTCGAGGTATCCTGTCAGGCGTTTCTTAACCCTAATTTGCAGCAGCGCATATCCCTCATCTTCATTGACCCGTAAGCCTCTGATGGATACCGGGTCTTGCTCGGAGAGACCTGCTTCATCAGCAATAGAACCCCGAATCACCCGTTTCACCAAGTATGACGAAGAAAAAGACCTTCCCAAAGATGGAGCAAGAATGAGTCCAAAAAGGGGCGCGGTCATCCGTTCCCGGCTATCTCGTTTGGCTGCCTCGGCGAGGGGGACATCAGGCCGCGGAACAGACCTAAGGATATAGCGGTTTCCTTCAGTGGTTTCCAGGGATACCAGTTCTCCGGGTCTGGTAGGAAACAAAATATCTTGCAGTGCAGGGATAAGTGCCCCTTGAGGAGCCGCCTCCACGGTTTCATCGTTAATGTATTTAATGTAACTACCCTCTTTAATCTGCTGTTCTGCTCCTGGGGTAAAAGGAGCCACATAGATGATCTCTGCTCCTGAGGAGGTTTCACTCACGGTAAGACCAAGCCACGGCCGCTCCGCCTTTCCTCCCTGTATCATAGCAGGCAGGGCTGCGGCAAGTCGTTCTGCGGGAACAGCGAAGTTGAGACCCTGGTATTGTTCAACCCCGGCAAAGACGATACCCACCAGGCGACCCTCTTTATCCACTACCGGCCCTCCAGAATTACCGTGGTTTACCGCCGCATCTATCTGAATCACATCCCCAATCTGCAAAAGACGCCGCCCCAGGGCAGATACAATACCGGAGGTAACGGTTTTTTCTAAACCTACAGGAGAACCGATAGCATAAACCGTATCTCCCACTTGGGGAATGATCCGGTCTACCACAGAAAATATATACCCCCCTTTTACCTCTGCTTTGATAAGGGCCAAATCCATGGCTTTATCCCAGCCAATGACTTTGGCAGGTATCCGGGGACTGGAAGTATCCCCCATGCGGATATACATTCGGGAATACCCTTCGTAGGCGGGATCCACTTCACTGGAAATAACATGGTAATTGGTAATCAGCAAGCCAGAAGCATCCACAAAAAAAGCAGAACCCAAAATCCGATCCGGAATTCCCTGGCCCCGTTCAATACGGATTCCCCGATCCACCAGAACCGTGGCAACCCCCTTGATCATATCCGTTGCCGTATCCTGTCCCTGAGCATAGTGCCGAAATGCTTCGGAAATTTCCCCTCCGGTATTCGATGCCTTGTACGCTTGGTCTACAATCGCAAAAAAGAACGCTGCAGTACGCCGTTGTTTAACCGCTACCGCCCGTTCAAGGAAGAGCAGGGCATCATCAACGGCTAGGGGCTGTAATCCATGAGCCCGAACCGCTGAAAGAAAGGCCCCTAAGTCATTCCCTTCGGCTAATTGTTGCTTTGCATAGGCAAGGATAAAATCCGGTTCGTTTCCGGTGTTTGCTACGGCAATACCCAGATTGGAAAGAGAACGGGCTAAGGAGGCCGCATCATCCCAGCGCTGTTCCTGAATAGCCGCTTCCTGAGAAGTCTTTAAATGGTCAATAGCCTCTGTTTTAAGAGCGTTAAGGGTCTCAATCATCTCCTGAGTTTGTTCTCCCGCATGGGGAGACCCATAGAGGACCTCATAGACTCCAATAAGATGCACAGCTTGAGCCGGATCCTCAGATACATACTGTTTAATATCATCAAGCCTCAATTCAGCGCTTACTTTGGGAGGGGCAAGCCGTTTTTCTTTAGCCGCCGGGGATACACAGGAAACCAGTATTCCCGGAATGCTTAATACCCCTACTACCCATAAAAACCATGGGGGATTTCTTTTACCGTACATACCTTTAATCCTTTTCCATCCCCAGTCCGGGAAACGGTATTCTCTATGCTCTATCCTCAGTCTTGGCTTCGGTAGGATAGGGGATCGGAAAACTCCCGGGTTCCATCCCGGTCTATATCCCAAAAATACAGGATCCGCTCAATAGTAAAACCCGATCCTTCACCATCAGCGGCATACTCATACTGCTCCTCATATTCAAAAAGACCATCTCCATCCCAATCACTTTCAGAAACTTCGATGAGACTGCTCAAAGCCCACACGTCAAAAGAGTTTACCCTATCCACGGGAACATCACCCGTTGCCCGGAAACGCCTGGTGGTTTCCAAGTAACCGTTTGCGTCAAGATCGATCCGCTGTATCCGGGGCCTTCCCCGATAGAACTCTGTCGTTGAGACAATACGGCCACCTAAAAGCTCCGAAGCCCGTTGGGGTATACCCTGTTCCAGTTCAACCCGTTCAATGGCCCCGGCAAATTCCCGGCTGGGCCGTTCAATAAATGCAGCAAATGAAAGTAAGGCCTGCTTTGAGATGTTTCTCGTAAACGGATCTTGTTCCGGATACCATAATACGCCGTTTTCCAGCCGCTTCAAATATACCGGTAAGAAGAAAAACTCAAAGGGCTTCAACCCGTAATGAACTCCCTCCAGTTGAGCCGCTAATACTGCAGGATACTGTTCCCACTGTAAGGTAACCATGTCCTGTTCCTGAGCATTTAAAGGATAGCCAAAAGTATCGTGCCTTCCCAGAAATTCAGGCGCTCTTACCACCTCTGCCCGCGCCGGAACACCGGACTCAAAAAACACCGTCAGTTCAGGCAACCGGTCCTGATTCCCGTCATAGGTGTAAAGGCGAATCATCCCTTCTTCATACCAGACTTCCGACTCATGATAACCGTCATTATCCCTATCTTCAGTTATAAGTCCAGAAAACCGTACCACCTTGTTTCTAAAATACTCCTGTTCTGCTGGAGTTCTCAGAAGCTTCCATACTCCACTGAGTAGGGCTTTATCCAGCCTTTGGGCTGCTCCCTCAGCAGCTACGGGAAAAAGTTCGTCTACCGCGGTACTTCCATCAATAAGCCCCAGGTTTAATGCCGGAACAATAGAACTAGCAACACCCCTATGCATCCCTCGGTATGCTCCCACCATCCGGCGGGCTTCTTCAATATCCTCAATAAAAGGAGCAGCTATATAGGCCAGATCCTGATCCGCCTCAAGTAAGAACGGAAGCCGTCTCAAGGCTACGGTCATCAGATCCCGTTCGATTTCTGTGGGCCGCCAGTCCTGGGCAAAACTAAAGAAGATTCGAAGCATCCGAGGATTCCGGGGATAGATCTCCAAGGCTTCAGCCATAAGCCGATTGAAGGCCTCGCGGTTACCCAGTCCTTGGAAAGCACGAAGTTTCAGATATATCTCATCAGGACTTGGAGAAAGTCGGGCAAGCCTATCCAACGCATCAGCATACCGGCGTAATTGGATGAAGGTTTCCGCTTCGAGCAGTATGGCTGAACTAGGCGCAAAGCTATTCCAACGTTGGGTTTCTATGGCCCGCTGAACCGCTTCAAGCACCCCAGCCAGAGGCTTACCCTCATGGAACCGGGTCAAGGCAAGCAGATATGCCATATCCGATGAAACATCGGAAAAGTCCATCCCCCGTTCCAAGCCAACCAGAGCCTCGGCCCAACGCCCCTGATCAAGGGCCCGTTGCGCCCAGACAACATATTTTTCCGCTACCGCCTGATCTCCTCTCTCCGCAGTATTCTGAGCATACCCCGGCATAGTAAAAATCAGAACCCCACTCAGGATTAGGACAACTCGATAGCACTGCATATCATCCCTCTTTGATATTTTTAGCCATGGATGCATACCCCAAACTCCCTGCAGAATCAATCAAGGCAGAGGAGTGTTCCCGGGGAGGAAACTCCAAGAGTTCTCGTACTTCTTCATCCACTAAGGTTTCCCGGGATATAAGAGCCTCAGCGAGCTTTTCAAGCTTTACTTTATGAGTTCTCAGTATCTGTTCGGCCTGATCCTTGGCAGTCTCCAGTATTTTTTTTACTGCCTCATCAATACGTTGGGCAGTAGCCTCAGAATAGTCCTTGTGCCGGGCTATTTCCTTACCCAGAAAAATAGGTTCATCCTCTTGGCCATAGGCAACCGGCCCCAGTTCTTCAGCCATCCCCCATTCACAGACCATGTGACGGGCCATCTCCGTAGCCTGCTGAATGTCCTGTTTTGTTCCGGTGGTGGTTTCTTCATAAAAGATGTTTTCCGCGATCCAGCCTCCGTAACAGATGACGATCCGGTCTTCGATCCAACCCCGGGTCCGGCTGTAACTATCTTCTTCCGGGAGGGACATGGCCATACCCAAGGCTCTTCCATGAGGAACAATCGTTACTTTATGGAGAGGATCCGCGTTCTTAAGAAAATAGTGGAGCAACGCATGGCCTGCCTCGTGAATGGCAGTCATACGCCGTTCCTTATCAGAGATGACCAAGGTTTTCCGGGCCACACCCATAAGGATCTTGTCCCGAGCTTCTTCAAAATCAGGCATCTCTACCTTGGCTTTATCTTTACGTGCAGCAAAAAGGGCTGCTTCATTCACGAGGTTGGCGATGTCTGCACCGCTCATACCCGGAGTTGCCCGGGCAATCCGGACAAGGTCGATATCAGCACCTAAGGGGATCTTGGCAGCGTGAATTTGGAGGATCGCTTCCCGTTCTTTGATGTCCGGCATAGCCACCACCACCTGCCGATCAAAACGACCAGGCCTGAGCAGGGCAGGATCCAGTACATCCGGCCGATTGGTGGCTGCCAAAATAATGACCCCATCCTTGGAATCAAAGCCGTCCATCTCAACCAACAATTGATTCAGGGTCTGTTCCCGTTCGTCATGGCCACCACCGTACCCTGCACCTCTGGTCCTGCCTACCGCGTCCAGTTCATCAATAAAGATAATGCATGGGGCATTGCGCCGCCCCTGTTCGAAGAGATCCCGGACACGACTCGCCCCTACCCCTACGAACATCTCTACAAAATCTGAACCTGACATGTGGAAGTAAGCCACCCCAGCCTCACCAGCTACAGCCCGGGCCATGAGGGTTTTCCCGGTTCCCGGCATCCCCACCAGAAGCACCCCTTTGGGAATCCGAGCCCCCATCTTAGTGAATTTTTGGGGATTTTTCAAGAAAGAAACCACTTCCTCAAGTTCGTATTTGGCATCCCGTTGGCCAGCCACATCCGCGAAACTTACCTTCTTTCCTTCCTCCTGATACCGCTTTGCCCGGCTCTTACCAAATTGAAACGCCTTGTTTCCGGTACCCTGCATGTTTCTGAACATAAACCAGATAAATCCAAACCCGATAATCCACGGGAGAAATTCAAACAACAGCCGTAACGGAGAAAGTCCGGTAACCGCTCCTGAGACATTGATACCTTTTTCCCGTAACGCCGGAAGCAGTCCAGGATCCTGATAGGGGATTAAGGTCTTAAAATGCACCTGATCCCCTGATCCGCCTTGAAGGGTTCCTTCAATAGTACTATTATCAAGAATTTTAACTGCGGTAATGTCATTGCGTTCAAGATGATTGGTAAAAGTCGAATAAGGTATTTCTTGAATAGGCCGAGTATCCCCTTTGAAGAAATAAGCCACAAAAAGTCCTGCCATGAGGAGAAAAAAAATCAAGGCAAAGGGATTAGGTTTACTGGTCCGCAGATTCGGACGAGGTTGCGTTGGACGCTGAGGCGTCTTATCATTCTTATCGTTAGGCATCAATCCCCCTGGAACTATGACAAAAAAGATCCACCCTTAGGCTTGCCCTCTTCTTCCCTACATAGCTTTTCATATCGTATATTTGCTTCTATAAAAAAAATAAATTATGCTCAGGACCTATTCTGGCCTGCATACTTCAATCGTAAACTCTCTGGTATCTGCATCAATAAAGCCAACCAGACCCTTAACATCCTCTATCATAATACCAGGGAATCTACTCTTATCAGGATATCTTGAACCATACCCTGAATACCGAACTCTATCAAGTCCCATGCTATTATAATCATATTGAGCAGGCTCCCTGAAAACCAGAGGAAGGTATGCAGAAAAAAACACGTTTTCCTGTTGCGCATCTCCCGGTAAGGAAACCCTGCATACAATCTTCATACCTTTGAACCAATAGACCCCTGGTTCTTGTATCACCAAAGCAAACCCGGCAATAGCCCTATTCCTGATTCGCAGGTGATCAATCAAGGTAATGCGAGACCCATGCTTTTCAATCCGTAGAGGCCCCGCGTCTAATGCCTTAATGCCACCCCCGGTAAAGCGTCTAAGACTGGCCCGCCGGGGTACCTTGCTCTTTACGCGATTTTCAAAGCCATGAAGCGGATCCGGCACAACCCCTAGATCCCCATCTTTTGTTTCGGTGCTACGCCGTACTAATCTATCCACCCCTTGAAAGAGGGCCTCTTCACGGATTATTTCAGGCTGCGCGAAAAACACTTCCGCTTCAGTCTCAATACCCCCATCATCCCCTGGGGACAAATCCCACTGTATCCGATTTTGCGCTTCTGTAGTAAGGAAATCCGCGGTCATGCCTTGGATCTTCGTTCCCTGTAAAACCGCTTTCTTCCATCCAGGAAAAAACGCATCTAAACAGGGAATGAGCTTATGCCGAATTCGGTTACGCAGATACCGGATATCCTCATTGGTAGTATCAGTTCTGAACCCTATACCTCGAGCTGCAAGATACGCCAACACATCAGCCCTGGTAAGGCCCAAAAGGGGCCGCAAAATACGCCCTGCTTCCCGGCTCATAGGCGCAAGCCCTCTTGGACCTGAGCCCCGGAGAAACCGCATAAGCACCGTCTCAAGGAGATCATCCTGGGTATGGGCCACAAGGACGCGGGCCGCCCGGATTCTACGAGCCTCCCAGTTCCACGCTCGGTGGCGAAAAACTCTCGCCGTCCCTTCCAATCCTAAACCATCCTGTTTCGCCGTACGAAAAATAGTACCTGGAGGTATAGCAATAAGACGATACGGAACATGCAGCGTGTTACACAAATCTCGTACCGCCCAAGCATCCCCTTGACGTTCTTCTTCAGGCCGTATGCCATGCTCTACATGCAGGCAATGCAGTTTATAGCCTCCAGCTTGGCGTAATGCAACCCCTGCTACCAATAAGGCGGTAGAATCAGCGCCCCCAGAAACCGCAGCAAGCAATACGGTTCCTTTAGGCCATGTTCCCAAACCAGCAGCTACTGCACTTTCGAAAGAAAGACAAATCGAATCACTCAAAGAGGGGGAATTCTGAGGACTTGAAACCATAGCCAATCGCTATAGGTCCATGCAGAAGAATTAGGCTTTAGTTTCAGTTTCCGAGGAAACTGCATCGGTCCCCCCTTCCTCAGAGGCCGCGCCCTCAGCCTTGGCAAATTTCACCAAGGCTACTACCTGATCCGCCCCAGAAATGATTTTCACCCCCTCACCCAGGGCAAGATCCCGCACATGGATGGACTGATTTAACTTGAGTTCAGACACATCCACCTCAATCCGTTCCGGTAGATCTTTAGGCAGACATTCTACCTCTATTTCATGGAGAGGCGATTCAAGAGTACCCCCTTCTCGAACCCCCACAGGGTTTCCATGGATATGAACCGAAACTTTAGCCCGAAGCATAACACCGCTTTCCACTTCATAAAAGTCAACATGCAGTACATTACCGTCTCTAATATTACGCTGGGTATCTTTTACAAAGGCATTATAGGTGGTTCCCTCAATTTCCACGGTTACAATGGTACTCTCAGAAATATTTTTGATGCCCTTTACAAATTCCTGGGCATCCAGATCAATAGCTCGAGCTTGACCAGAACGTCCATATAACACCCCTGGTATCCGACCGCTACGACGGATCCGGCGAGCTGCCCCGGAACCAGTAACAGTCCTATTCCGAGCCGTCAAAACAACTTGACTCATACTTCCTCCTTCCTGGGACGACAGGGTTCGAACCTGTGCATGCCGGAGCCAAAACCCGGTGGCTTACCACTTGCCTACGTCCCAATGAATTGTTATTCCTCTTAAAATAGCGATTATGCTTACCCTAGTGCTCCATATAGAACGCCTGGTTTCAAATGCCCCTATAATTCTACTGATAGATCATCTGGTCCATACCCAAAATCGTACTTATCCAGGATCCGGGCTTGCAACTCAGTACGAAAATCAGGATGAATCGGATGAGCTACATCCTTATATTCCCCGCTCCTCGTTTTCCGACTCGGCATAGCGATAAACACTCCGCTTTTTCCTTCGATAATCTTGATATTATGCACTACAAAACAGTCATCAAATGTAACCGTTACATATGCTCTTAATTTTCCCTCGCCGGTCACTTTACGGACCCTGATATCGGTTATCTCCATGAGGCCTCTCCCTTCGGTCGGTCCAGAACGACTTACTATTTATTGTACTACCCCATAAGCCAAATACGCAAGTAGAAACGTTACCTGTACAAAATATCTTTGATTCAGTCCTCCTTTCTTCTCCGAAAGTACCGCGCCTGCTCTTTTCGCTGTTCCTTCATCATCAAATACACCAAAACAGACAGATCCCGCTCCAGACAACCCGACAAAATCCGCTCCCAAATCTTTGAGGTCCTGCACTACCTTCCGATATATCCTCGCCTGTTCCTGATCCCCTGCATCCAAAAATACCTGCAAAAAATCATTCTTATAGGGCCAGGATCCTGGATTTTTCCCCAGGGCACTTATCAACTCAGTAACACCCGTTTCCTTCCCTAAACTCAATTCTGGTCGTGTCCGGTCTAATAAACGAAAAGCCCCGGCAGTATTGCTTGAAAACCCTGGATATACCAGTACTACCCATAGACCCTCAGGAACAGTAATGGGCAGAATCCGTTCCCCACGACCAGATACCAAGGCCGCTCCACCCCACAAGAAGAACGGAACATCACTTCCCAGGGCCAGGGCCATTTCCAACAACTGATCCTGATGCAATTTTGGAGCAACCAGGAACTGCAAAGCCCTCAGCATCGAAGCTGCATCTGAAGAACCCCCACCCAAACCAGCTCCTAAAGGTATCCGCTTTTCTACCCGGACGCGAATACCCCCGGTAAATCCCGTTTGAACCCTAAAAAGGGATATCGCCTGGTAAATGGTATTTTTTTCCAGGGGAAGCACTCCCTCTTCCGGGACTATTCCTGCAGCCTGGAGGAATTGCCAATCCATCAGGATGGTACAGGCTCCTGCTTGCTCAGTCTGATCAACCCAAAGCGTATCCCCAAAGGCCAGGGCTACAAAAATACTCTCCAAGTTATGATACCCATCGGACCGCCGATCTTTCACCTGCAGATGCACATTGATCTTGCAAGGTGCTTCGATTCTCAGTATAGTCTCCTTCAAGTCTCTGTTTCAGGCCAATGTTTATAATGTAAGAATATACCCAAAATACCGCGGCAAGTAAAGTAGGGTCATAGGGTCTCAGCCTGGTATTGAAACTCCTAAAACCAATTTACTATAATCTTATAGAAAATATTTTTTATACCCTATTCTTGGTAAAATATTCTATGGGAACCAGTTGACAGATGCTAAATATCTCACTTATGTTTCAAGAGAAATTAAAACCAAATGGAGCTTGTTATGATTCTGTACGAGACTATAAATACCCAGCGAATTTCCGGACGGAACCCCTTAGATGAGTCCTATTCGCCTGACGAGTTATACTCGTCAGAAATGCCTACCTTGATGGCCCTCTGGAGCGTCTCTTCCCTTGAGCCTTGGCAGTACTCCTTAGATGATACTGACCATTTCTCCTATCCTATCCTGGCCTTTGATGAAGAGGACGATGAAGATGAAGATATCGGCGAGGAAGATAATTTTGACGATTTAGACGATGACTTCGACGAAGATTTTGACGATGACGAATTCGACGACGATGATTTCGACGAAGATTTTGACGAAGAAGATTTCGACGATGATTTCGAGGACGATGATTTTGATGAATAGCCGCAACCGTGGTCGTCTCTAGAAACTTGAGGGGCTTTGCTCAAACTTGTATATTTTTGCAATTCGAGGCTGTTTCAAAACCAACCGGGGTTTGAAACAGCCTCCACCGATTAACCGGGGCTTACTCCTTAAAAATAATGGCAGCAGCGCTCCAGAGCCGTTCTAGTTCATAAAAGGCCCTGGTCTGCGCAGTCATGAGGTGAATCACCACGAACCCCAGGTCGATAATGCGCCATTCCTCGTTACAGGCAAGGCGTGAATGTGCGGCAGCCCGGGGAGATCGCCTGAGTATATCCATGCCCTTTTCCCGGGAAAACTCCTTGATATGCTGTTCCAAGCCCTGTAAATGGGTAGTACTGCTTACCGTGGCTATTACGAAAAAATCAGTCCACCCATTGAGTTCCCGCAGATCCATGACCAACACATCTCCTCCCCGGTAATCCCGCAGGAGGGTACCTAGTTCTATAGCCACGGTATATACCGAATTAGACTTTTTATCCGTCTGAAACATATCGTCCATTAAAATCACTCCCGATGATAAGGGTAAAATCAGATCTGTATTCCACATTTTGCATGGTCATTTCCATTTCCAGATTGGTGTTTTGCTGCGCTTCAACTCGAATGTTTTTACAGTGGATAATATCCCCCAGAGTCTTGACCATACTCTCATTGCCCGATCGATCTACAATGAGGCTGGCTTCGTAGATACGATCTGCATTACCAATGGCGATGACATCATAGCCAAACCCTTGCAACAATTCCGCAGTTCTCCCGGCAAGGCCGTTGACTGTCGTCCCATTGAGGACCTCCACCGTAAAGACCCGTTCCGTAAACGCCCCTTCCACTTGCCGGGTGAGCCCTCCTAGGGTTTGCCGCACAATTTCTTTGATGAGACTGCCGTCATAGTAGGGAAATAAGAGAGTTTGCCCTGAAACCTCTCGAATATTCCCTCCTACAGATTGTATACTTATCCTGTCCATATCGACCCCTGCGTATTCATCAAAAAGCCGGGTCCTGATACGTTGATTCATATCGGTCGTGAGCATAGTCTGATACGATTGGGCTACCAAAGGGGTCTTGAGTATCTCGTTTTTCTCCCCCAACCGTTTAAGAAACCCCAGAAAAAATCGCTGTCTGCGGAAGGTTATGAGTTCCCGGTTTTCATTAGGGAGTTCATAGGTAACATAGCTTGTAGCCTTATCGCCATCCAGCCGGGTTATCCCAGAAGGGAAGAGAATAGGCTGTGATTCCTGATAGATTTCCACCGGGGAGGGAATGAAGAGTTCCACCCCTTCAATCAAGTCAACCACCTTGCGGAGATTCTGGGTATTCAAAACCAAGGAAAAACTGATATCAATACCCAAAAGCCGTTCTATCTCCTGTTCAAAGGTAATGAGCTTTACAGGATCATAGACCGTATCGATCCTATCAACTCGGTTGATCTTCTGGAGAATCAAACCCAATTCCCCGGGTATATCAAAGATCGCGGCCCGTTTGGTAGCTGGATAATACATGAGCACATAGGTACCCAGGGGTTTCGCATCCCCTTCAATGACAAAAAGGGTATTGATGACCCGGTCTCCGGTCAGTACCCCCTCAATTGGATCGGCCCGTAAGGCCACTACCGTGATAAAGATCCCTGCACTCAGGAGTACCACGATGGTTCCCAAAAGAAACGCACTGGCATCAACTTTTGCTCTCTTCACCGGCTGTTCCTTTTGTGTACGGTCTCAAAAAGGCGCAAGGTTCCCTCGGAAATATCCAGTGCTTGAGAACGGAGATACCCTACGGTCTCTTCTAAAACCGCTGCAAAAAGCTGATCCAGATCCGCGGTTTCCCTCAGTTCCCGGATCCCAGGAGCCAGATCATCTCGGGAAATTTCAAGTTTATCCGCAATATATACCACCTTTGCCAAGGGTCCCATTCCCCTATCTCCGGTGGTATGGAGCCGTAC
>JAISBK010000025.1 GCA_031266255.1 Treponema sp. | reverse complement strand
AACCGTTTGTCATAAAAATATATACAAGCCTTTGGATTATTTTTATATTGTTTTATTCTCATTGACGGAGAATTTGTATGCCAATAAAATGTTTTTATGCTCTCTCTTTTAACAGGCGGTAACATTGCCTTTGTATTGGGAAAACCGTTTTCATCAATGGAACTTATAAAACTTACCGTTTGTTTTTCAATTAAATTTCCAATCGTTTCTTGTGGGTTTTTCATCATTTCAGTTGCCTCCGTTTAAGTTTTTACAGAATAATGCCTTTACATTATTTTGCAAAATGGCGTTTTTATTATATTCATACAATAATATATTGTCAACCACTTATACACAAATTTATTATTTTTATCCAATAAATTTCAGACCAAATTGCACATAACGTTCCGGCTGTATATGACGTTTTTGCAGGGCGGATAAGCAAACCGTAGGTTTGCAGCCCTGCAAAAATGTGGGTGGAATGAGCCGTGGAAGCGTAGCGACCTAGGCGAATGGAACCCCGGAGCCGCCAAAGGCGGCGGAGCATATACAGACCTGTTAGGCGCAGTTTTGCCGTATTATATTTTCTCTAATATTTTGTTATAAACATATTCCATATTTTTATTTTCATTACTGTATCTTCTTAAAGTTTTATTACTATATAGTTCTCTTGCTAATAAGACTCCTTCTTTACAATCTCTTTCCCAGTCAACCAATAAACGCTCACAATTGTCAGGACGATTTTCCATTTCTGAATAACTCAATAAACATATTTGTATGTATTCCAATCCATTTATTGGACCTTCTATGTTTATCCCTTTAGACATCGTATAATCATGTGTTTTGTTTATTGATGTGGCTCCGCCAAATTTATCTCTTGAAGCAAATTTTAAAAAACGTATATTCCCCATTACCATTGCACCAAAACATAATATACATGGTTCTAATGTCGTATATAATGTATATTTTCTAATATTAGGATGTTTTGATTCATTTAATAATAATATTGTGTTTATTTCGGCATGTGCCAATTTATTATTGAATAATACCATTCCATTACTATTCTGGCTAGAAATCATATTCTTTCCAGAGGCGACGATTTTACCATTTTCATTTTGTATAACACATCCTATTGGTGAAGTATTTAATTTAAATGCTTCCCAAGCATTATCAAATGATGCTCTCCATCCTAAATCAAGATCATTCCATTCTTTCATTTTACACCCCGAATAATATTTTATCATACTATTTTATTTATGTCAATTTTTTATTCAAAATATTTTAGGCAAAATTGCGCCTAACGTTCCGGCTGTTTACGACGTTTTGGCGGCCCGAATAAGCAAATGCGTGGCATTTGCAGGGCCGACAAAATGTGCCGAAACAACGGCGTGGGAATGAAGCGAAGCGGAATGACCTAGCCGTTGTGGAGGCCGAGCCGTCTACCGGCGGCGAAGCGTAAACAGTCCTGTTATACGACGTACCGCCGTATTTCACTATTTTTCTATTGATTTTTTTCTTCAAAGGTGTTTCGTTTGTATATTATCAAATGTCATTTTTAAGTAAGCCATGTCTTTTAATTGCTTCCCGTCTTCAAAAATTTTATGGTCGTAATTCTTTATAAAAAAATCTTCTACTGTATGAGAATATTCAAATCCACAATTTTTATAAAATGTTAATATCTTATCATTATCTCCTGTACCAACAAGTAATAAATTACATTTATTCTTATAATGTCCAATTATATATCTTATCATAAAACTACCATACCCTTTCCCTTGATCTTTTTCATAAGTTGCAATGTTTTTAATTTCATATACTTCTTTATCTTTTTTTGTAACAACAGAAACAGTTTTTAGACCATTGTCATATAATGCAAATAATTCTCCTCTGTTAAGATATTTATTGACCATGTCTTCCTGTTCATCTCCTAATAACAATAAATCCATAAATCTGTTTTTGTTTACATTTATTTTTTCTATTTTCATAAACCATCACCCTTTTGATTATTTATAATGATCTGTTGCTTTATTATACATTTATTCGATAATTTTGTCAACCATTTTTGTATATTATTTTCCAATAAATTTTAGGCGGTATGTCGTATAACGTTCCGGCTGTATATGATGTTTTGGCTGCCCAAATAAGGGGCTGTCCAATAAGTAATGGTACAGTGCAGGGCTGCTTGATCCGCCCGGTGTCGTAGGGAGGCGAAGGAAGAACTGAAACGGCGAGTGTATAATCCGATAATCTTCAAAATCCAATTACACAAGGCGTGGATGGGCTCTTGCACATAAACCAGGAAAGGCTACGGTGAAAAAATCCTGTCCATGTACACCAGGGGTTACCACTTGGCAGATACAGGAACAGCTGAGGGAAATCTATGCAAGACCCGATGCTAAATAACAGCAAACACCA
Source organism: Treponema sp. (assembly GCA_031266255.1). Lineage (GTDB taxonomy): Bacteria > Spirochaetota > Spirochaetia > Treponematales > Breznakiellaceae > JAIRLU01. Next base: position 6,149 of record JAISBK010000025.1, on the reverse strand, counting down.
AAAGTCATTTCCGTATGACAAGGCGGCAATGGAAGTGAACTACAAGGGCTTGAAAAACATATCACAAAAATGAACCATGTCAATACGGGATAAGGAATTACGATTTCTATGATACCCCTGTATCAGATACTCATTGGGCCGTAGTAAGCAGGTATTTATTGGCAAGTAAGGCATGGATGCGTATACTCGTAGTATGTGTACCATTACTCAAGAAGAACAAGGTATCCTCCTTGCTATGGCTCGGGAAACTATCGCAGCCAAGCTGGAAGGGAGAGCTCCCCAATACCCCCAATGCCAAGAAGGTCAAAGTCCTGCGGAGTCGGCTTTGACACAACCCTGCGGGGCCTTTGTAACCCTGCATATCGGGAAACAGCTTCGAGGGTGCATCGGAAGGATGAACGCTTCAGCACCTTTGGAAAAAACCGTCCGGACTATGGCCGCGGAAGCGGCTTTTGGAGATCCACGGTTTCCTCCCCTCACCAAGGATGAGCTACCCCAGTGCCGTCTGGAAATATCCGTGCTTTCTCCCTTGGAACGATGTACCCAGCCTCGTTCGGTTCAGGTTGGCGTCCACGGCCTCTACCTCATACACCGGGGATGCGCTGGGGTACTGCTTCCTCAAGTTCCTTTGGAACAGGGTTGGGATTTGGATACCTACCTCAAGTATCTCTGCATTAAGGCAGGACTTCCTCCTCATTCCTACGAGGCCCCTGAAGCCCAACTCTATACGTTTACTGCGGTGGTCTTTGGGGAACAAGCGTAAAAATAGGGGAACGTTACGTTGCATAAACTAGCTATGCAATAAATTTTCATACCATCTTGTACCCTATTGACGAATTTATAATAAACTGCTATTTTCCATAGTAACGACAACTACGTGGTGGTACCAGAATATAAGCCTCCATGCAAGCTAAGGGGCAAGTTATCCTGGATTTACTTGTTTTGTCAAAGTATGTTGCTCATCATAGTGTGTTATGGAATAGCGTGCTATAATAGTATATTGATATACAGAACAAGGCCTCGTGGGATACTTACCCGGTGTTGCCTAATTCATGTGTGGAAAGACCTTCGTTATTAAAGAGGAACCAGAGTGACCATATCTAAAGAAATAACCCGACTTGAACATTCTGCAATAAAATTAACCATCACGGTAGGTAAAGAGGATGTCAATACTGAGTATGCTCAAATCATAAATGACTACCGTAAAACCCTCCAGATTCCTGGATTTCGTAAGGGAAAAGTGCCCCAAGAGGTGCTGGAACGAAAATTTGGGGATTCTTTGAAAGTAGAGGCCCTGGGCAAGATCTTGGATCGTTCGATTACGCAGGTCTTTGAGGATCCTAATTTCCCGGTTACCGATCGTCCCTTGCCCTATTCGACTCCAGAAGTACAGGATGAGCCAAAGCTGGATTTGGGATCAGACCTGGTTTTTGCGGTGGTCTATGATGTACTGCCCACGGTGAGCTTGGGAACATGGCAGGGATTGAGTGTTGAGGTTCCTGAGGTAAAGATTACCGATGAAGATATAAGCCGGGAACTGGAAGTCATCCGGGAGCGGAACGCAATTGTATTCGACAAGGATGATGCGGCTGGAGCAGTCCTAGGGGATGTGGTTACCATACAATACAGTGAACTCAGTCCAAGCGGGGATCCTATCGTGGGTACAGAACGGCAGGATTTTGTTTTTACCTTGGGTTCAGGGCAGAATATATATCACCTAGATGATGCTATGATAGGTATGAAGCGGGGTGAGACTAGGGATATTGAAAAGACCTATCCTGCAGATTTTTACGATATAGATCTGGCGGGAAAAACTAAGAAAATCCGGGTAACCTTGAGCAGTCTCAAAGAAAAAGATCTTCCTGAACTGAATGACGACCTTGCCCAGGATGTGGATGAAAAGTATACGACCTTGGAAGATCTCAAGGCGAGTATTAGAGCGCAGCTTAACGAGGATTTAGAACAGCGGCTTTATGTGCGTAAGATTAATGCCCTCCTTGAAAAGATCATGGAGACCAGTCCGGTAGATATTCCTGAATCCATGATTCGGTTCCAACTTGATGCGCGGTGGCGGAATGTGATCCGTAACATGCATATCCCTCAGGAAGAGGTACCGAATCTGCTAGAAAGACGGGATGGAAGTTTTGGTACCCTGGCAGAGGTATGGCGGCCTGAAGTAATCAAGGCCCTCCATAGTCGGCTTATTGTAGAAGCCATTATGAAAGATCGGAACCTTGAGGTTTCTGATGGAGTGATAGAACAGGAATATGCACGCATTGCAGCCAGGGCTAACCTGTCGGTGGAAGAAATTCGGTCTTATCATGAAGCCCAGGAAGAACGGAAAAATATGCTGGTAGATACCATTAACGATAGGCAAGTGCATGATGTATTGCTGGCGGAAAATACCATTACCCTTGGCAATCCGATGTCGTATCATGCATTAGTAGAATCTAAGGGTAGCAAGGATCTATGAACGAAAAAATGAACAGCCTCGTGCCGATAGTAGTCGAGCAAACCGGTATGGGGGAACGATCCTACGATATCTATTCCCGGTTACTAAAAGACCGGATTGTTTTTCTGGATGGAGAAATCAACGATATCACCGCGGACTTGGTGGTGGCGGAGCTGCTCTTTTTAGACGGACAGGATACGGATAAAGATATAAACCTCTATATCAATACTCCGGGCGGTTCGGTTACGGCAGGGTTGGCGATCTACGATACCATCCAGTATGTCAAGGCGGATGTGCAGACCATTTGTTTGGGCCAAGCTGCCAGCATGGGGGCGCTTATTCTCACCGCGGGGGCTCAGGGTAAGCGTTTTGTGCTGCCCTCTTCTCGGGTACTCATACATCAACCGTGGGGTGGCGCTCAGGGCCAAGCCCGGGATATTGGAATTCAAGCCCAAGAAATCCTACGATTGAAAAAGATACTGGTCGATTATTTTGCCAAGCACACGGGTAAAGACAGCCATAAGATCGCTTTGGATATGGAAAGGGATTTTTATATGTCTGCTCCTGATGCGGTTGCCTATGGGGTGGTTGATTCGGTCTTAGTGAGGGAAAAACATGGCAAGAATTCGTAATGGTTCCGGTACATTCGAGCGCTCTTGTTCTTTTTGTGGAAAAAGTGCGGATATGGCACGACGTCTTATTGCCGGGCCTAACGATGTATTTATTTGTGATGAATGTGTGGAGGTCTGTCGTAAGATCCTCTTAGAAGAGGATCATGAGCTTTCCACGCAGTTTACCGGGGATATTCCCACTCCCCGGGAGATTAAGAGCTATCTGGATCTCTTTATCATTGGACAGGATATGGCGAAGCGGGCCCTTGCAGTAGCCGTATATAACCACTATAAACGAATAGCCAATCCCCTCAAGGGGCAAGACGATGTTGAGATCGAGAAGTCCAATGTCCTACTCATTGGGCCTACGGGCACGGGAAAAACCCTCTTGGCCAAAACCTTAGCAAAAAAATTGAAAGTTCCTTTTGCCATTGTGGATGCCACCACCCTTACCGAGGCAGGGTATGTGGGAGAGGATGTGGAAAACATCCTGCTCAAACTGATTCAGAGTGCCGGTGGAAACATTGCCGCGGCAGAACGGGGCATCGTATATATTGACGAAATCGACAAAATAGCCCGAAAAGGAGAGAATGTTTCCATTACCCGGGATGTATCCGGGGAAGGAGTCCAACAGGCCCTGCTCAAGATCATCGAAGGTACCATTGCATCAGTGCCTCCCCAGGGGGGGCGTAAACATCCGAACCAGGAAATGATCCGGATTGATACCACGGATATACTGTTCATCTGCGGCGGAGCTTTTGTGGGCTTGGAAAAATTTATTGAACGGCGGGTCGTACAGCATCCTATGGGCTTTGGCGCGGATGTGCGAGAAAAAACCAGTAAAAACCTCAAAGAACTCTATGACGCCCTGCATCCTGACGATCTTATCCATTTTGGGATGATTCCTGAATTTATCGGTAGGCTCCCCATCACGGTGAGCCTTGAGGAACTGAAACGGGAGGATCTCAAGCGTATCATCACCGAACCCCGGAACGCCATTGTTAAGCAATATCAGGCATCCATGGCTATTGATGATGTAAAGTTAGAGTTCACCGAAGGGGCCATCAACGCCATTGCCGACACGGCGATCAACCAGAAGACCGGCGCTCGGGGGCTGCGGGCAATTGTAGAAAAACTCATGACCGATATTATGTTTGAAATTCCTTCCATGGAGGGAAGTAAGCAGGTCATCATTACTCAGGAGGTGGTGGAAAAATCTGAACCCCCTGAAATCCATCCACTCCAAAAAAGCGCATGAATTTCCTTTCTTCTTTGAAAGAAAAATCGAAAGGAAAAATTCTCATGAAAAACCAGGCTTTTGGAGAAGAATTTCCGTTGCTTCCACTGAGGGAACTCGTTTTATTTCCCCATACCATGATACCGGTGTTTATCACCTATAAATTGGGTATGGTTGCGGTGAGCGAGGCCCTGCGACGGGATATGCGTCTTTTTGCCGCTTGCCTTAAAGCCAAGGAAGTAGGAGAGACGTACCCTTCAGGTAGTGTGATGCGTATTGTTCAGCATTTACGGCTTCCTGACAATACCTTCCGGGTGGTGCTTCAGGGAGAATACCGGGCTACCATTGCCTCTTCGGTAAAACAAAAGGATCTTGCCATCGTGAAAGTTGCACCCATTATGGATGCGATAGCGGATTCGTTGAGTACTGAGACCATTGCGCTGATGCGAACCGTTCAAAACTCCTTTGTACAGTACGCAGCATTGTCCAAAAAGGTCAGTACCGATACCCTGAACGCGGTGGAAAAGATCGAAAATCCTGAACCGCTTGCCAACCTTATCTGTAATGCCCTTGTGCTCAAAGCAGAACGGAAAATAGCCCTCCTGAGCATTGGGGATCCGATGAAGCGTCTTGAAACCATCCTTGAAACCATGGAAATGGAAAATGAAATCTTTGGTATTCAACAAAACATCAGTGCTCAGGTAAAAATCCGCATGGAAAAAAACCAGCGAGAATACATACTCAATGAGCAGCTCAAGGAAATTCACAAGGAGCTGGGACAAAATAGAGGAGAGGATGAATTCGCCGAGCTTGAGCGTTCTATTGAGTGCAAGCAGCCTAGGCAAGAAGTGCTCCTCAAGGCTCGGAAGGAACTGGGCCGTTTACAAAAACTCCAGTCCTTCTCTCCGGAAGCAGGGGTACTCAGGGCGTATCTGGAATGGATTGCAGAGCTTCCTTGGAGTGATGCCAGTGCAGATGTCCGGGATTTGAAAGAAGCGGAACGGATCCTGGATGAGAATCACTTTGCCCTCCGTAAACCCAAGGAACGGATCTTAGAATTTATTGCCGTCCACCACCTTATGGCTTTAAGACAGGAAAAGACCCCAGGAACCGGGCATAAGAGCAAAGGTTCTATCCTCTGTTTGGTAGGGCCTCCAGGAACCGGCAAAACCAGCTTGGGTAAATCCGTAGCTCAGGCCCTAGGTCGACGGTTTGTACGGATCTCCTTAGGGGGGGTGCGGGATGAAGCAGAAATTCGAGGGCATCGGAAGACTTATGTGGGGGCTTTACCGGGTAAGATCCTGCAAGTTATGCGTAAGGCCGGTACTATCAATCCGGTCTTGCTTTTGGATGAGATTGATAAGCTATCCAGCGATTTCCGGGGGGATCCTACTTCCGCCTTGCTGGAGGTGCTGGATCCAGAACAGAATGGGGCATTTACCGATCATTACCTGGAATTGACGTATGACCTTTCCCAAGTGCTTTTCATTACTACTGCTAATTCTTTACATACGTTACCCTACCCCTTATTGGATCGCATGGAGATCATTGAAATTCCCGGATATGGTGAAAATGAAAAACTCGCCATTGCCCAGCGCTTCCTCATACCCAAGGTACTGGCAGAGAACGGCCTGGGAACCGCAGGGATCACCTTTAAAGCTGAGGCTATCCAGGAAATAATCCGGTACTGGACTATGGAATCAGGGGTACGGAACCTTGAGCGGGAGATTGCCCGGTGTATCCGGCGCATTGCCCGGAATGTCCTTGAGCAGGAGTACGAGACTGATACCGCAAAGCCCATCAGCTCCTTTGAGCAGACCTTGGATCAGCATGAGGTGGAAAAATTACT
>JAISBK010000157.1 GCA_031266255.1 Treponema sp. | reverse complement strand
TCAATACCCCGGGGAACCTTAGTGGACGTGCTGCTCACCGCAACGACCGTATAGGTGTACGCGGTATTCACTTTCAAGACGTTGGTATTGGAGATGATGTCGTCAAAGCGGTTGACTTCAGTAGGGAACAGCTTGTTTGAGGACTTTGTGAGTTTTACCGCAGGCTCCTCGCCGGTTTTACGCCATACCTCATAACCAGCCGCATCGTACACTGGGTCCCAAGTCAAGGTAATAACGCCTTCCTGATCATTGACCGCCTTTAAATTGCCTGGTCCTGACAGGGAGGGTATGTTCTCCGTCGCGGTTACGTCATACCCACTACCATCACAAGCACCGAACACGAGGGCAAACGCTACAAGCGCCGCGCCTCCCATAAGTAGAGATTTTCTCATATCTCCTACTCCTTTATACCGGCCGTCTACACAGCCGGTTATATCACGCAGGCCCACGCCCGCGTTTCTGATGGCCCTGCTTTCGCAGTGCTCCTTCAGATCACAACAAACGGCCTGCTTCACGCGGCATAAGCGGCGGGCAGAGACCCAGCCTTCGAGATAACCCAGGAATTATTAGAGAAAAACGACCCCCAGAGGAGCTTAACTGTTTATGATATAAAGAAATGTAACGGGGGGGGGGGGGGGGGTATTACTAAATATAAATACACGTTATGCATAGAAAATAACATACCCCATCTCCTTGAATAAATCAAGCAGTTTGCCGGAGTTTTTTTCATTTTTTTCTGCCTAGATGCCGCGTACCGATTCTTCGTGGTTTCATGGTTAAAACATGCTATTTAAGCGCCGGAGTTCTAAGCGGGCATTCAGGTAATTGGGATTCAGTTCCAAGGCGCGCTCCAGGGCCTGCCGGCTTTCCTGATCCCGCCCAAGAACATGCAGGCAATGGCCGATTCTCAGGTACAGCTTGGCAGCAGCGTCTGCTTCGGTAACTACAGAAGCGGTGGTTTGGTAACATTCCAGGGCAGCAGCAGGAGCACGACGGGCTTCCAAGATAAGGCCAAGCGTGGCAGGAACTTGCCAGACCCGATCCACCGGTGGAATTGAGGTAAGCCGCTCCTCGGCTTCTTCAAGACGCCCTGCCATAAGCAGGGACAGGCTGTCGTGTATGGCAATCCAGGATCCCTTTATCTGATAGTATCCAGCATTTTTGATAAGCAGGGCGGTCTCGGTATACTGCCGCTGGTAATCAAAAAAATAAGCTCCCCAACTGTAGAGCCGCTCATCAGTGGGATACCGGTTCAGGAGCAGCCATGTTTCAGCAATGGTCCGGTCCAGGGATACGGTGCCGCGGCGGCGGCGCAGTAGTTCCAGATCTATCAGGGGATGGTTTCGTCCTTTTTGCTGTTCCAGGATCCCGATGCTCCGGGGTGTATCCAAGAGCCGGGTGTACCGAATGAGGGCATAAACACTAAGCTCATGGGTGTTCGGCGCCTCTGCTAAAAGGCGCTCAAGATAGACTGCCCCTTCTTCAGGGTTTTGCTCGGTAGCGGCCAAGTTGTACAAACTGAGGGCCTTGATTTCCCCGGAAGTATCCTGGGGTTCCTGGTCTGCTTGTTCTGGAGAGACGAGCACGGTCCAGAGGTTCCTGGCTCCCGCACTATGACCGGCAAGCCAGAGGGCATCGGCTTGACGAGCCACGGATTTTTCGTCAGAAAACGGGGAAAACAGCTCCGCAGCCCGTAAGGGATTACCGTAATCATAGAAAAATTCCGCAGCGTATTGCTGCAGTTCCTGGGATTTAGTAGTTTGGAGCAATGCATTGAGCTGGGTCATCGCTCCAGCAGTATCCCCCTTTAGGATCCGGATCAGGACCTCATCCTTTGCCAAATCAGTTTTGAGGCGTTCATAATCAGCGGTACTTTCTCCAGGAAGGCTCGGCAGGACAGCAAGGGGTACGGTTCCGGGAATTGATGCGGAAGGATCCTGGAAAGCTCCTACCAAGACAGAGATGCTTAAAGCCACCGGTTTGAATCGGGTTTCGGTGATCCGGGAAGCGTATTCGGTGAGTTTTGCTGCGGTCTCTTCGGTGATATGAGTATCCCGGGAAATCAGTTCCTCGGCGGCAAGGGCTACAATTGGCTCGGAAAAAGGAAACCCCTCAAGGGCTTGGTGCACTGCTTTTTGGTAGACCGTCAGAAACCGGGGTTCTTTATGGGCCAGGAACCTTCGGCGTTTGAGCAGGGAAAGCGTGGACTCAACCCCAAAGGATTTTTTTTCAAGGCCATTCAGGGCACGGTTCATGCTGAGAAAAACATCGGCCTTATCAAACTCCGTGGTCTGGGTGAGCAACGCATCAAATTCCGCTAATCCCTGGTAAAACGCGTCCCCTGTTTCAGCTCCTGGGGAAGATAAAAAACCAAGCCCCTTGGGGAAGATAAATACACCGTAGATTCCCCCTGCGATAAGGAGGAGCGCCAGGACCCCCAAGATACCCCATAGAGGGAACCGAGAGCGTTTTTTCGATGACTCTTCGGTGGGTTCCGGATTTTTACGGGATGTTTGCTTTGATAGCTGATTTGATTTCCGGTTCAAGACAGGAAAATTCATGGTTACGCTCCTGTGCAGCATGGGAATTTTGAATGGTTTTTCGGATACTATCGAGAACGCCGTTAACAAACCGGTATGAATCATCAGTACCAAATTCTTTGGATATGCCAATGGCTTCATTGATGACGATAGAAGCAGGAATCTCCTGCTGGTACATGAGGGTATAGGTACTCATCCGCAGCACCGCCAGATCCACCCGGTTAACCCGGGAGAACGTCCAATGCTGTAAATGGGAACGGATCATCTTATCCACCGAACTAAGATGATCGATAGTGCCGATAACCAAAAGCCGGGAAAAAGCCGCCATATCCTCCCCTAGTGCGGCCTGCTTTTCCGGTCCAAGCCAGGAAAAATCCAAGGTTTCTACCGGAGGAACTCGTGAAATCTCCCAGGAATAGAGAGCTTGAAACGCCAGGATCCGGCCTTTTCTACGGGACGCCATAACTTACCGTCTTACCACTTTAAATTACTTTCAAAAATCTGAAAGGGATTTCCGGTCCGCAGTTCGGTAACCAGTTCCTGAGTAGCCCTTTCCAAGACCGCCTGTTGCCGTTCCTGGAGCAGGGCATTACCTATGTAATTCCGCACGGTCATGCGGGTTCCTAACTGGAACACATCATCCAACTCAAGGCTTTTCTGTTCATAGGTTTCGGTAACTTTGATGATCTGGTAACCTCGGGGGCCTTCAATGAGTTTCGACACTTCTCCCTGTTTTAGGCCGAACGCGGTGTTGATGAAGTCTGGGCCTACCACTTGCTGGGCGTCCAAATTTCGGGGCAGATAGCCCCCATCCCCCGCCTGATAACCTGAATTAGGAGTCTGCCCTCGGATCACCGTTTCATCAAATTTCGCTGGATTGGAACCTATCTCCCGAACCAGCCGATCCGCCAAGTCCTTGGCTTTGGCCTTAGCCGCGCTGTCCACGCCAAAGGGAACCTGGATCATGGAGAACCGTACCGTTTCAGGTCGGATAAAATTAGTTTTAGCCAGGGTATAGGTGTTCATGATTTCAGTTTCAGTGGGAGCGGTGATGGTATTAAACAGGTTCTGCTTTTTGGATAGCAGGTATTTCTGAGTAATAAGCTGTCTGCGGAGTTGTTCCCGGAATGCCGGAACTTCAAGACCGGTCTCATTTCTGACGGCAGTGGCAAATTCAGCATCCGTAGGCTGTCTGCCTACCTGCTGCACCAAACTCGCCCGCAACTGCTGAATCTGCTGGGTAATTTCGTTATCCGATACGGTTATTTTATCTCGTTCCGCAGCTTGAATAGCGAGTCGCTCATTGATCATAACATCCAGCACCTGCCGCCGTTCCGCAGCATCCAAAGGCCGACCAGCCTGTTTTTCCATCCGCTCAACTTCAGTCCGGTATTGCTTAACGGTAATCGGTTCACTTTTGGTTAAACGCACGATAACCGCAGGCTGCAAATCGGATTGAGCGAACCCCATGACTCCCAGGATCATCCCGAGCAGTATGATACTTAAAATCCGTTTCATAGCTGTCCTTTTGGAAAAAGACCTCTCCCTCTCTCCCTGCTTTATTCTAATACAGCCCTAATCCGTCGGACTCCCGCGGATGATGACTGTTCCTTCTGAATCTTAAAGGTTCCTAATATTCCCGTGTACTCCACATGAGGACCGCCGCAAACTTCTTTTGAAAAGACCCCTTGAGCAGCATCCCCAATGGTGTAGACTTTTACCTGGGATTCGTACTTTTCCCCGAATAGGGCAATCGCACCAGAAGCCTTGGCTTCCTCTAGACTCATCACCGTCATGGTAACCGGTAGATTCCGCTGAATCTGTTCGTTCACTATCGTTTGGACCCGGGCTATTTCTTCTTTGCTCATCGGATCCCCATGGGAGAAGTCAAAACGCATACGTTCAGCAGTGATGTTGGAACCTTTCTGGGCAATGTGATCCCCCAAGACCATCCTGAGGGCTTGGTGCAAAAGGTGGGTGGTGGTATGGTATTTGACTGCCATGACCCCTTGGTCAACGAGGCCTCCCTTAAAGAGCTGTTCACTTCCTGCCCGGGAAAGGGCTTGGTGTTTTTTGAAGGCTTCCTCGAATTCAGAGCGGTTCACGGTCATACCCTGTTCAACAGCCAATTCTTCAGTCAATTCAATGGGGAAACCATAGGTATCGTAGAGTTTGAACGCAAGCCGTCCAGACATGATCTTCCGAGGATCCTGCCGGAGGCTGGGAAGCAATTTTTCGAACTCGTGCTCTCCTTTCTGCAAGGTTTCCAGGAATTTCTCTTCCTCCTTATCTAATTCTGCCAAGACCCGCAGACGATTTTCTCTGAGTTCCGGGTAGGGACCGCTCATTTGGTCAATGATAACCGCTGCTATGGGGGAAAGAACTGTTCCGGTGATACCAAGTTTACGGCCATGCCGCACAGACCGGCGTATAAGCCGACGCAGCACATACCCTGCACCCACATTAGCGGGGCTTACCCCCTTGGGATCCCCAATAATAAAGGTGGATGCCCGGACATGGTCGCAGATAATCCGAACCGATTTGTCCTTTTCCTTATCAGAGCCGTAGTGATAGGCTGCAGCCTGCTCTACCGCAGCAATGATGGGGATGAAAGTCTCCGTATCATATACGGATTGTTTACCATTGAGAATGGTAACGGTCCGTTCAATACCCATGCCCGTGTCCACACATTGGCGAGCCAGGGCCTTGTACTCCCCCTGTGCATCCTTGTTGTACTGCATGAATACGTCGTTCCAGATTTCAAGCCATTTCCCGCAGGAACAGCCGGGCGCGCACGTAGGGCCACAGGGGTCCTTCCCCATATCAATGAACATCTCTGAGTCTGGACCGCAAGGACCAGTGGCCCCAGCAGGACCCCACCAGTTATCTTCCCTGGGCCGATAGCTTATCCTGCTTTCTGGTATACCCAGGGCCTTCCAAACCGCAGCGGATTCCTCATCCCGAGGCACGGCAGCATCCCCTTCAAATACGGTGATCCCGATCTTTTCCACAGGGATTCCCAACCATTCAGGAGAAGTGAGGAATTCAAAACTCATCCGTATGGCCCCTTCTTTAAAGTAATCCCCAAGGGACCAATTACCCAGCATTTCAAAGAAGGTCAGATGGCTTATATCTCCTACCGCTTCAATATCACCGGTGCGTATACATTTCTGATAATCCACCAGGCGCTTTCCCGCGGGATGCTCCTCTCCCAAGAGATAGGGGACCAGCGGGTGCATTCCTGCGGTGGTAAAAAGCACTGTGGGATCATTATCCGGCAACAGAGACTTACCTTGAATCTGGGCATGCTCCTTAGATTTGAAAAACGCAATGTATTTGGAACGTAGTTCATTGGCACTGGTTGAAAGGTTCATAGCAAAAATAGTAGGACAATGGGGCCATATAGTCAAGGGTAGCCTTGACAAAGCTACCCGTATACCAGGGACGAATCAGAGCCATAGTTCATAGCCAAGACTTACCTTGAACCCCCGGCGGCTGAATAACGTAGATTCCTTATCATCTTCGCTGACGAGGGTGATGGAGTTGAAATCATAGGTATACCGTCCGTCTAGGGCCAAATACCCTGGTCCCAGCTTGAATCCCATGGATAAACCCCCCAGGACACCATAAGTTCCTATAACATTTAACAGGGTTTTTATCTCATATTCGGTGGTCTTTCCCTCAACCTTATACTGCATCTTGCTTAATGGGAACGACACATAAGGTCCTCCAAAGAGGCTGAACATACCAGTATCAGCAAACCCTAAGCGGAATAGCACTGGTATATCCAACGCGGTATAGGAAAACTCTCCGGTTTTTCCCTTATTATCAAACTCCATACCGGTGTTCAGAGAGAAATTACCCTCTACCTGGAAACCGGTAAGGGAATTGAGGTTGTTCGTGCCAAAATACACCGAATACACCTGTTCTGGAAACAGGGGACTTGCGTCTGTTCCCGAGAGATCTCCTTGTGCTTGATTACCCCAGGTGGCTATACCGCCTATACCGCCGCGTACTCCAAGGAGCAGCTTGGTTTTCCGCTGGATAGTCGGCTGGTACTGGGCGTTTTGTCTGGCTGCCTGCTGCTGGGTTATATTCAACAAGGTATTGAGCTTTTTGTCCTGCTTTATAGGGGTCTGGTAGAACAGTTCAATCGTAGCGCTTTCCACCTGGATGGTTTTAATACTAAACTGGTACTGATCTCCTATGGCCTCAAGTTTACCCGAAGCAATGGACTGCGCTCCTAATTTCCTCCCAATAGCCTGGGCAGATTCATCACTAACCTCCCCGGAGAGCTGATAAGCCATTTCTTGATCAATGAGACCAATATCTTTGCGCTCAACCACGATCATTTTTTTGTTATTCACCAGTCCTGCGCTCAAACGGTCAATCACATAATCGGATAATTGGGCGGTGGGAGCGGTAAAGTTAAGTACCACCATTTTAGTTCCCGGGACTAAGCTACCTTCGATGTTTGCTTGAGCACTCTGAATCGCCTTATCCAGGGTAATTGGCTTCTCTTGGGCTGCCATACTTTCTAAAACACCGATTCCTAAGAAAAACACACACCAAAACCATATATTTTTTTTCATGCTTTTAATACCTCCTTATGCTCACTTAAACATATACTTTATCCTAAACCTATTCGGGTTGTCAATGCAATCGTTATGCTCAAGCAGAGTAACAGTATTTGACTTTGTATAGAGAGCCAATAGAGAGCCAAATCCGATTGAGTGGTGATCTACAAAGTATGATTGATGTAAAAAAACGCCATTTCAAATGCTTTCCAGTGATTCAATACCTTCTTCAAAAAACAACAGGTCTTCCGAAATCCCCGCCGTATCCGATGCCTCATCCGGTAGTTGGTCCCCTCTAACCCTACCGTATACTTCTTCCCTACCAGATGTTCGTCTTCCCCAAAGGTTGAAAGAAAACTCTCACACCAGTCAGTCGCTATCCAGTGCGCATTTGCCGTCTTTTTCTTTGCGATTATTGAGTACATCAGGATGAGCGCCACCATCTTGTCTATACTCCCACCCGGTAACTTCTCTATGGCACAGCCGCTCTTCAGCACATACTGAACTTGTTCTATCTTCCATCGCTGCATATAATACCCCACATACTTATATGCTTTTTCAACCGTGGTTACCGGATCTGGAGTACCGCCTCCCGTTCGGGAATACCACTCCGGCTGTCCCTTGGAATCCTTACCCCTACCCGACCCTGACACCCCCTCTTATGGACCTTAACCCCCAGGGTCTTATCCCTGATATAGCCTATTCCCTCGGTTTTACCATGGGTAGTGTAGGTTATTCCAGTAGTATCCTAGACCGCCAGAATCGTGCCGCCGTATTCAGCCATCTCTCCGTATAGTTGCCTCGCGGTGTGCCCTGATGATTTCTTCCCGGTTAAACCCGTCATTCCCCAACATCCGGTAGATAGCTTTAGATTCCGCCCGGTTTTCGCTGCTGTACCAGATGGTTGAATTCGGAATCACTGATTTTGAAATTGGCTCTATTGACAAAAAATATTGAGTATTATATTGTATATAAAGGAATAGGTATTTATGAACATTCAAACAATTAATATTTCAATGAAAAATGATTTACAGGAGTTAATCGACTCAACAGTATACATTTCGAAATATTCTGGATATACGGAAATGAGGACTGCCGAAGAAGATATATTGGAACCAGAACTTCCGGCAAATGGTATAAAAGAAAATGCTAGACTTGAATGTGTATATGATGAAACCAATGAAATGGTAAATTATTGTCAATATTATAAAAACTATGAAAATAATAATACACTATTTCTTGGAGGTTTTTATATAAAAAGAAACAAACAAAAAAATGGATTAGGTAAAAAAATATTAAAAATGTACGAAGAAAAATGGAAACAGGAAGGATATACCAGGATAATTCTTCAAGTTGATATAAAAAACTGGGTGGGAATTAGGTTTTGGTTTAGAAATGGATACAATAAAATTATAAAATGGATAGGTGATTTAGAGTATTTAGATAATACCTATGCAATGATTAGATTGGAAAAAATAATATAAAAAATGGAGTACGCCTTCATCCAGGAGGACACTGCCATCCGTAGCGGTGGCGAAAAAAGTTGTTGACAAAATTATATTAAAGATATTATCTTTTCAACAAATGTAAGCATGTTCCCCCCAGCATTGGGTAACAGTTGATTTATTCACAGTCTGTTGAGGAGTAGCAGATGACCGTGCTTGGAATTAGCAGTAGCGGAAGGCCAAATAGGCTTGTAAGTCAGACTATTCAAACTATTCTACAAAAAATAGGATGTTTTGAAAAAGAAGATCTACCTCCGGAATTGAAAGAACAAAAAGAGGTTTTAAAACAAATACATAAAGTAGCAGAATTATTAAATGCCCGATTAAACAAAACATAGTGTTTACAAATTATATCATAAAAAATAAATGGGGATATAAATTTTATGAATATCAGAGACGTAAAAACAGAGGATATTGAACATATAAACAATATACATAATCAAGCTATTCACGAAAAATTTAAAGTT
>JAISBK010000151.1 GCA_031266255.1 Treponema sp. | reverse complement strand
CAATGAGGGACAACTAAACAAATGAATAAGCTGATTTTTGTTTCAGGAGGAGTCTGTTCGAGTTTGGGGAAGGGGATAGCGGCTTCTTCTCTGGGGGCATTGCTGGAGAGCAGGGGACTCAATGTCTGTATGGTAAAGTGCGATCCCTATCTTAATGTGGATGCAGGGACCATGAGTCCGTATCAGCATGGAGAGGTGTATGTTACGGACGATGGGGCGGAAACAGACCTGGATCTGGGAAATTATGCCCGCTTTACTTCAAGTCCCTTATCCCGGAACAATTCCATTACCACCGGCCAAGTCTACGAAGCGGTAATCCGCAAGGAACGGGAAGGACGTTACTTGGGACGCTGTGTTCAGGTGATTCCCCATATTACCGATGAAATCAAGAACCGGATCCTCTTTGCAGCTCATGAGGATCCAGATACGGATGTAGTTATCGTGGAAATAGGGGGAACCGTAGGAGACATTGAATCCATCCCTTTTTTGGAAGCTGCCCGGCAGCTCATCCTTGAGGCTGGGAGGAGCAACGCGCTTTCGGTTCATCTTACCCTGATCCCGGAAGTGGCGGCAGGGGAACTCAAGACCAAGCCTACCCAACATTCGGTGAAGGCCATGCAGGAACAGGGGATCCAACCGGATGTGCTCATCTGCCGGGCGCCGGTTATCCTGGATGAAGCAACTCGGCAGAAGATCGCCCTGTTCACCAATATAGATCCTGATGCGGTGTTTACGTCGTATAATATAGATACCACGATTTATGAACTACCTTTGGTCTTTTTTAACCAGAAGTTGGATCTGGTGGCATTGAAAAAAATGAGGATTGAAAGCCGCCATACGAACCTTGAATGTTGGTATACCATGATGGAAAAATTCAAGGCCCGGAAAGGCACGGTTCGGATCGGGATTGTAGGCAAGTATATGGACCTCCATGATGCCTATCAATCGGTGTACGAGGCTCTGTTCCACGGCGGACTTGAAACCGGGGTGGCGGTGGAACTGGTTAAGATCGATTCGGGGGGGCTTGAGGAATTGGCTAACTTGGATGGTATCCTAGGATCGGCTGCTCCTGGTGGAGGCATTGATGGTATCCTGGTTCCCGGAGGATTCGGCCAACGGGGTACTAAGGGTATGATCAAAGCCAGCGCCTGGGCGCGAACCCATAAAATACCTTATCTGGGGATCTGCTTAGGTATGCAGATCATGGTTATTGACTGGGGCCGGAATGTACTGGGATGGGAAGATGCGGATTCTACGGAATTTAACCCAAGTACCAAGCACCCGGTGATAAGCCTTTTGGACGAACAAGTGGGGGTGAATAATTACGGAGGGACTATGCGATTAGGGAAGAGTCTATCCCTTGCAGAACCGGGAACCCGGCTTTTTGCCAGCTACCAGGCGACGGCTATCTTTGAGCGACACCGGCACCGGTATGAATTTTCCAACACCTATCGCACGCCTATGATTGAATCGGGCTTGCGTATCAGTGCGTTTAGCGCAGATAGGAGTCTCGTGGAAGCCGTGGAATGGCCGGATCACCCCTGGGGTGTGGGAGTTCAATTTCACCCTGAATTCACGTCAAAACCCACTGCCGCAGGCCCCTTGTTCCGGGATTTTATCGCTGCGGCTCGGGACGGTAAATTAGTACAAGGATAAGGTGTATGAAGGAACGTTCACGTCCCTGGGGGCGAATCTTAGGTATCCTCCTTGGGTTTTTGGGGGCTTGTTCTTTTGATTATGGAGATGCCGCCTCGGATAAAGGGGACCTGCCGGACATTGTTATGAAGGATGTGGACTATGTCAGGGTGAGAAATGGGAATCCCCAGGTACGGTTTACCGCAGAATCAGCAGAACGCTATGAAAAGCGGCAGATGATGGAGCTTAAGAATTTCTCGTTTGAACAGTTTGAGCACCAGGGGGAAGATATAAACGCGGTAGGCCAGGCAGGAACCGCTTCGGTAGAGCTTGATTCAGGTAACATACGCCTGCGGGATGGGGTTAGGCTGACCCTTGATTCTGAGGATGTTACCCTGGAAACCAAGGGTCTGGATTGGCAGGACAAAGAACGGCTTCTGTCCGGTGGAGAAACCGAACAGGTGGATATGCAGCGTTCCGACGGGACGAATTTTTCAGGTTGGGGATTTTCCGCGGATATCCGAAACAGAACCTGGGGCTTTGCTTCAGGTATTGCAGGAACCTATATCTGGGAGGATGATGAAGAGGAAACAGAAGAGGAAGCAAAGGAGGAAACAGAATGAGCAGTCGTACCGCGGTTTATGGGATAGGTATCTTTCTCATACTGCAGCTTACCCCGCTTCACGGGGATATCTTCACCTTCAAAGCAAATAAGATGAATGGGAGTCGGGCTGCAGGTAAGGAAGTTACGGTACTCACCGGTAATGCTGAAGTACGTTCGGATAACCTGGTCCTGAAGGCCAGCCGGATTGAGATACACGGGGATGACAATCAGTTCATTGATTGTACAGGAGAGGTCTGGGGTAGAGAGGAAGCCAAGGACATCTTCTTTCAAACCGAACGGCTGCGGTATGACCGGAAGCTCAAGATAGCTCGGCTGGAAGGCAACTCCACCTTAGAGGATAAGAAAAACGACATTGTGGCCAAAGGCCAGTTCATTGAATACGATGATCAGGCAGAAATTACGGTATTCCAGGTATCGGTTCGGCTCTTCAAAGATACCATGGTCTGCCGTTCGGAATACGCCGTATACCGGCGTATGGAAAAATTGCTGGATCTTTCAGGGTTTCCCGTGGTATTTAAAAAGAACGATGAATTGAAAGCTGATCGGATTCGAGTAGACTTGGATACCGATGATGTTACCATGGAAGGGGCTGTTTCCGGCTCCATAAAGGACTAGCAGCAGTGGAAGAGGATACGCAGGCGGGTTTAGGTACTGAGATTGCTGAGGAGACTGAGGCAGGTACTCGGCTTGATGAGGAGACCATCAAGCAAGACCTGCATGTACTGGGGGTTTCGGAGCTTCATAAGCGGTTCGGACGTAAGGAAGTGGTTCGGGGCGTCAATTTCTTCATGCACAATGGTACGGTGGCAGGTTTGTTAGGCCCTAATGGAGCAGGCAAAACAACTATTTTCTATATGATCGTGGGTTTTTACCGGCCCTCAGCAGGAAGCGTTACCATGGATGATGTGGATATCACCACTAAGCCCATGTATCAGCGCGCCCGGCAAGGTATCGCATACCTTCCTCAGGAAGCGTCGATTTTCCGTAAGCTCACCGTGGAACAAAACATCTGGGCCATTCTGGAAAGCCGCCGGGATATTCGGAAAGGGGAAAAAAAACAGCGCCTTGAATCCTTGCTGGAAGAATTCGGTATTGGCCGGATCCGTAAGCAATACGGGTTTACCCTTTCCGGAGGTGAACGGCGGCGTACCGAGATTGCCCGTGCCCTTGCCACAGAACCGAAATTTCTCCTCTTGGATGAGCCTTTTGCCGGTATAGACCCCATTGCGGTATATGAAATCAAGCAGATAATCCGGCAGCTTGCGACCAAAGGTATCGGCATCCTCATCACCGACCACAATGTGCGGGATACTCTGGAAATCACCACTGAAGCGTTTATTATAAACACCGGTACCATCGTGGCCCGCGGGGATCGGGATAGTATCCTTGCCAATGAAATGGTCCGGGAAGTGTATCTCGGCTCAGAATTCAGGATGTAGCCCTACAGGTTACCAAAAGGACAAACCGGATAGTGACACACTGTACAGCCCAGGCACAAACCGCCGTTCCCCAAAACCGTAAAATCCTGTTTGGTCATTCTGATACCTGCAGCGATATAGGGCAACACCCGGTCAAAAATGGTAGCCTTCATATACATGACACACCCCGGAAGCCCTAGGATCGGCAGGCCCTCATCGTAGTAGCCTAATAGAAACATGGCCCCCGGTATGACCGGCGCCCCGTAGGTAACGATCTGGGCGCCGCTCTGTTTGATGGCCCCTGGGGTATTGTCGTCCGGATCAACGCTCATACCGCCGGTACACAGGATCATATCTGGTTTTTCCCCGGTTTCTGCGTTAAGGGCCTGATTAATTGCCCCAGCCACCTCATCCAAACTATCCCCTACTACCATGTGCCGGATCGCCTTGATACCGTAGGTCTCCAGTTTCTTGATGATAAGCGGCGTAAATCTATCGGTAATCAAACCCCCGGCCACCTCGCTTCCCGTAGTTATCACCCAGGCCTTTTTGAGGATATAGGGCAAAAGACTAAAAATCGGCGTACTTCCTGCGGTAGCTTCAGCTTTGACCAGTGTTTCTTCGGGCACTACCAGGGGGATAACCTTCATAGCCGCCAGTTTATCCCCGGCTTTTACCGGTGAGTAGGAACACCGGGCCGCAATGATGATGTCAGAAATCCCGTTCACCTGGTTAAGACGCGCCACATCAGTGCAAAAAAATCCTTCCTGGGCTGCAAACAGTTCAATTTTTCCCTCCGTCACCTTACCCATCCGTATATGGGTGTTGATGCACAGGGCTGCGAGTCGTTCAGCCGCCTCATCCTCATGGAGCATCCCCGGCTGTTTTTCCCAGACAAAAATGTGTTCTTTGCCCATGGAACGCAGCATGGGAATGTCCGCTTCCTGTATGATATGCCCTTTACGGAACTGGGGGCCTTTCATTTCACCGGGTACAATACGGGTCAGATCATGGCAAAGCACCTGGCCGACCGCATCCTCTACACGTAGTTTCTGCATACCTAAGCCTTCCTAATGACTCCACTATACTATACCCATTTCTATCAAACAATCCATTCTTGTAGATTTCATTAGGGGGATATACCTTTGTAATGTACCCGTACACACGCAAGCCAAAAGTCTATGACATGGCTTTATTACATGGTATACTAGACTTGTCCGGGCAAAAATCCGGCAAGTTTCGCACTAT
>JAISBK010000066.1 GCA_031266255.1 Treponema sp. | reverse complement strand
TTTTATTTCATCTTCTTTGCTTTTATAAATAGAAAATTGGGCCGTTTTAATAATCGTTCATACGCTTCAGGTAATTTTTCTTTAAATTCATTTGTTGGTTCTGCTTCCAATACATTTTCTATATAAAATCCGTTATCTATTAATGGCTGTAATATTTTATTTATTGGTTTCCTGTAAAATTGCACTTTTATTTTTTCTTCCCCCATCGTCCATTCATCTTCCAATAATTCTATTGCCATATAATTTTCTCTCTTAAAATGTAAAATTTCCATTAATGGGTGATGTATTGAAAATATTATTTCCCCTTCTGGTTTTAATATCCTATTGAATTCAGCAAATGCATTTGTAACGTCTTTTAAATAATGCAATACCAATGATGCCAACACAATATCGAGACTGTCGTCTTTTATGAAATCCAATTTATTGTTTAAATCTGTCTGAATAACCGGACATTTGTCTTGTACCCTTTTTTTGGTTATTTCTACCATATTCTTATTTACATCTATTGCCGTTACATCGGCACCATGATCCAATAAATATTTTGTATACCAACCTCCTGCACAACCTACATCTAATATCTTCTTGTTTTTTATTTCAGGCAGCAATGATAAAACCGCCGGTCGTTCGTAATATGCATTCCAAGGTTTTGTATCCACATAATTTTCATAATATGTTGCCATTTCATCGTATGATTTTATTGAAACAGTATCTTTATGTATATTTTCCATAAATTTCCTCAGCAGTCGAACAATCACTATAGTTTGAACATTGAATTCCAGCCTATGCGAAAAGTAACGCAAAGGCTGGAATTCAGGCTTATTCCTCTGGAATCACTTCGGAAGGAATGGGGTTTTGGTAACTTTCCCCGATGAGACGCTGCCGGTGTTCGACCTTGGCGGCTTCCACCAACTCCGGTTTTCTCAGCAGGTCCAGGCTGGTAAGGGCAATCACCTTAGCAGCCTGGAGAAGACCCTTGTGGATTAGGGAAGACTGGCCGCAGGCGACATGTTGCCAAGAATGGGACACCGTACCTGCAGGATAACAGGCGATGGTTACTTGAGCGGTAGGGGCGTGCCAACTGGCATCCCCCACATCGGTGGAACCCGGCAGTACTTGTCCACTCATAGCATAGGGGGCGATGTCGCTAATGATGGGCTTGGCCGCGATTTCTGCTATCCGTTCTGGTGTTTCTCCTGGAAAGAGACTGGCAACTTTGGCGGGAATTCTTGCCCGACTAACTTCATCAAGGCCATTGATGTATTGCTTTGCGAGGGCCAGTTCCTGAGGAGTGTAGGTATTAGGCCCCACCGCCAAGAGATTGGCGTACATAGCTTTGCCCAGAGCGTCGTTTACCAGGTATTCGGCACAGGAACTATCCCACTTCACTTCCATGGAAGTCCCGGTCATCAGCGCAGCCCCTCGGGCGATATCCACTACCCGCTCGTATATTTCTTTGACCTGGGAACTTTTGGGCGCCCGGATAAAATAGAGCAGCTCCGCAGATGCCTGCACCACATTAGGGGCGCCGCCTCCGACATCGGTGTAGGCATAGTGGATCCGGGATTCCTGGATGGTATGTTCCCGCAGGTAATTAACCCCTATGTTCATCAGTTCCGCTGCATCCAGGGCGCTCCTGCCGTATTCAGGGGCCGCAGCAGCATGGGCACTTGTCCCCTTAAAGCGGAAATAGATCTGATAGTTGGCGAGACTGCTCACCCCCCAAATCGCCGTTTCTGTCATGGGATGCCAGGTGAGGACCGCGTCGAGATCATTAAAAAGTCCTGCCCGGGCAATGAAGGACTTGCCGGAACCGCTTTCTTCTGCAGGACAGCCGTAATACTGGATGGTACCGGGAAGACCGGTTTCCTTCATATAATCCTTGATACCCACTGCCCCGGCCAGAGCTCCCGCTCCCAGCGCGTTATGGCCGCAGCCATGTCCTGGGGCCCCGGAATTCAGAACCTTTTTCTCGGTAATCCCCGCTACCTGGCTCATAGTCGGGAGTGCGTCGTATTCTCCCAAAATACCGATCCAAGGCTCCCCTGAGCCATAGGTAGCTACAAAGGCATGAGCCATGCCCGCGATCCCCCGTTTGATCTGAAATCCTTCCTGTTCCAGAATAGCACAAAGCGCGTCGGCGGACTGCTTCAGGCTAAAACGAATTTCGGCAAATTCCCAAATCCGGTCGCTTAGATTGGTGAAGATGCTGCTTTTTGCTTCGATTAAGTCAATAATTCGTTGCGTATCTCCCATTATAACTTCTCCCCTGGTAATAATACCTTGATATGTCCTTTATTGTAGAGCAGTTTAGTACCGAAATAGGTTACCGGCAATAAAACGAGGATGATTATCCCCTGATAGAGTGCCCATAGCATGGGGTTCTTCAGTGCATGATGAATAACAAGATAGATAACTACCACTAAGAGCACCGAAGGAATCGCACCTTTCATCCGTCCTCGAGTTTGAATACCGCCGCCGATATTATTGCCTATCGAATTGAGGGTCAGCGATCCAAAGAGGGCAGGAACGATATAACTTGCGGCGGTCCGCACCTCGGGTAGGGTTAATATTGGCCGCAGCGGTAGCATCAACAGCACCCCGAGGAAGATAATCAGCAGGGTGCAGAAGGTGGAAACACTCACGGCGATGGAAGTAACGATATCCGCGTCTTCAGTACCGTTTTCCACATCTAACAACGCGAGGGCATTATTGGCCACTGGCAACTTGAGGTTCATAACATTACCGGTGATTAGGGTCAGATAGATGGAACTACCGAAAACTGGGGTATAGGCTATAACCTCAGAAATAGCCGTGGGAACAAACAGAAATAACAACCCGGCCGCGGTAACGATTACCGTAACAAAATCGGGCATGGCATCAAAATATATCCCCGCAACGGTGGGAATCCCCAGCATGATCACGATGGCACTCACCGACCCAAATCGTCCAAGTCGGTGCATGGAATCAATATGTGCCTTCCCGGCCTTATCAAGATGACTTATATCTTCGTGTTTTGTATCAGCCATTTATTTTTCCTTACACATTGAGCAGTTTGGTCCAGAGGACTGCGGAAGCCATTGCTATCAACATACTGAAAGCAAGTACAAAACTTTTAAACCAGTTCGCTTTTGTCTTACTGATGATTATATTCAGAATTACCGTAATCCCAGCACTCGTGACAAGGCATAGTAATTTTACCAAACCGGTTTTACTGTAATCAAGAAACATGGGAACCACAAAAACTATCAGGATGACCAGAAAGAAAACGCTCGCGCCCAAGGCCCCCCAACGTTTATCTCCGGTTTTTATCTTCATGGCACCCATTTGGATGCGTTTGGAGATGAAGGGCGCGGTACAGAGTCCGCCAATGATA
Source organism: Treponema sp. (assembly GCA_031266255.1). Lineage (GTDB taxonomy): Bacteria > Spirochaetota > Spirochaetia > Treponematales > Breznakiellaceae > JAIRLU01. The sequence continues at coordinate 24,914 of JAISBK010000066.1, read as the reverse complement.
CCAATAGACATGACATACATGACGACCACAAAATCCTTGACCGTGGCAGTATTCACGTCAACCCCTCCGGCCTTCAGTGCCATATCTGCAGCCATAGTTTCATAGGTTACCGAACCGACCACAGAAAGCCGCCACCAAGGCCAAGGAATACCCAGCATGGTAGCCAAGGAAAAAAAGCCAATCACAATAGCCAGGGCAGGGATAATGGTAGCAGCCACTGATGCTTTTACTACCGTCATCAATTTTTCCCGGGAGAGTCCTTTTTGAAGCCCCCGTTTCCATGATTTCCACATGGAAACAACGGAAAGCCCCACCACAAAGAGAATACCAATAGCCACCAGCATGTAGATCAGCCAGTGTCCAGCAGCATCATAAAAACTCATAAACACCCCCTAAATAATATATATAAAAAAATATATACCCCGCTGAAGAGATACTAAAAAAGTATAATTCTCAAAAACTACGGTGTCAACAAAAATGTTACTTTATTAAAAAAATTGTAATTATTCATGGTCTATTTATATTTAGTGTCTATATTTTATAAATAACACTATATATAGCGTATAACTTGATAAGATACTGAAAATGATCATATTACAGGAGTTCTGCGTACTTTATTCTGCTTTTAATGACTTCTAGGTTCGGTTAGATTTTTTGTTTTCAGAAAATTTATCAAAACAAAAACCAAATTAACAATAGATTATCCTATAACAATGCTATAAAAAGACGAGAATGATTCAAAAAGACCTGGTTAGGTTTTTAGGCGCAACTCAGCAAAATAAACTTGCTTCTAAAAACTGAAAAATTCGCTTTTTCTTTCACGTTATTGAAAAAAACCAAAAAAATACGAAAAATTGCTTGAATTGAACTATATCAATAACTATATTTGTTATATAACAATTTGAGCAGGGAACTTATGGAGAAGAAAAAATTGATTCTGGGGGTCATCGGCGCTGATGTTCACGCGGTGGGAAACAAGATTCTCTACCATGCCTTTACCGGTGCTGGTTTTGAGGTGACTAACCTAGGGGTCATGGTTTCCCAAGAGGAATACATTGAGGCAGCCATCGAAACCGCGGCGGACGTGATTCTTGTGTCCTCCCTTTATGGCCACGGAGAACTGGACTGTCGAGGTTTTCGGGACAAATGCGATGAGGCGGGGCTCAAGGGCATCCTCCTCTATGTGGGGGGTAATGTGGTAGTTGGAAAGCAAGATTTTGAGGATGTGGAAAAACGCTTCAAGGCTATGGGGTTTGATCGGGTCTTTCCTCCAGGAACAACCCCGGAAACGGCTATCGATATGCTCCGGGAAGACTTGCATATGAAAGATAGCAACAACTAATGGAAGCGGTATTACTCATCGACTTCGGCAGTACCAACACCAAGGTTACTGCGGTTGATCTTACGGGGGAACAACTGCTAGGAACCGCGGTGTCCTTCACTACCGTCAATACAGATATTGGTGAAGGATTGGCCGAGGCACTTACTAAACTCGAAAAACAAACCGGTTCCCTCCATTTCGGTAAACGCTATGCTTGCAGCAGTGCTGCCGGCGGCCTGCGGATGGTGGCAAGCGGACTGGTACCTTCCCTCACCGCGGAAGCAGCCCGGCTCGCCTCTCTTGGCGCTGGAGCCAAGGTGGTGAAGGTCTTTTCGTATGAGCTTACTGATGAGGATATTGTTGAAATTGCTACCTTGAAACCGGACATCTTTCTGCTCTCTGGAGGCGTAGATGGGGGTAATAAGGACTGCATCCTCCATAACGCACGGATGCTGGCGACCCTACGAGTAGATTCGACTTCGGGTGTGGATGGGGGTCCCTTCCCAATCTTACTGGCGGGAAACCGGGCTGCTATGGCGGAATGTGAAAAAATCCTCACCGGTTGGGAGGTGATTCGTTGTCCCAACGTCTTACCCCGGCTGGGGAAACTCAACATCGAACCGGTACAAACCCAAATCCGAGAGTTATTCTTGCGCCGGATTATCCACGCCAAGGGCCTCTCCCGGGAACAAGCGCTTATATCGGGGATCCTTATGCCTACTCCGGCGGCGGTAAAGCGGGCCATGGAACTCCTTGCAGAGGGTATTCCGGCGGCCCGAGGTTCCAGCCGGGGAGGGATTGGAGAACTGGTTGCAGTGGATCTGGGGGGTGCCACCACCGATGTCTATTCTGTAGCCAAGGGATTTCCCCAAGCAGGAGACGTGGTCCTCAAGGGCCTTCCAGAACCCTTATCCAAACGGACTGTAGAGGGAGATATTGGGATGCGCTACAGTGCCGCCGGAGTTTTAGAGGCGGCTGGGGCTGGTCGGCTTATGGAACTTTCGGGACTGGCTGAAGAGGTGGTAATTGCCGGGACGGTCAGGCTCAGCGCGCACCCCGGAGACCTGCCTTCTACAGTTGAGGAAGAACAGCTTGATTTTGCCCTGGCCGCGGCAGCGGTGGAGACGGCGGTCAGCCGCCACGCGGGCACTCTCGAAGAAATCTACACCCCCACGGGGCCTGTCCTGGTCCAGACCGGTAAGGACTTGCGGGGGGTAACAAACCTTGTCCTCACAGGTGGGGCGTTGATCCAAAACCCCCGGATAGGGGAAATTGCCGCTCAGGCCCGGTATAACCCTGTTCATCCCGAATCTCTCCGCCCTGGGGGGCAACGGGTCTTCATCGATCGGCGTTATATCCTCGCTGCCATGGGGCTTTTAGCGGAAGTATATCCCGAAGTTGCCTTGGCAATCATGAAAAAGGAGATACAGGAATATGGAACTGAAAAATAAACGGATTCCCAACGAAGAATTTTACAAAATCAGAAAAGAGATTTTAACCCAATGGCCTACCGGAAAGGATGTGGACCTGGAGGAGGGCTTTGCCTATCATCAGAAGCTCCCTGAGGAGAAGATATTCTCCAAGAAACTCCTCAAGGCCAAGGCCTCAGGAAACACCCTGATCCAACCTCGGGCAGGGGTTGCCCTTATTGCCGAGCATATCAAATTGCTTACTTACCTCCAAGATAAGGGGGAGGCTGACCTCTTGCCCACTACCATCGACAGTTATACCCGGCAGAACCGGTTCCAGAAAGCCGAGGAGGGGATCGAAGAGTCGATCAAGTTACAGAAATCAATGCTCAACGGTTTTCCCGCGGTAAACCACGGGGTTCTGGGGTGCCGGCAGATCATCGACGCACTGAACATTCCGGTCCAGGTACGGCATGGCACTCCCGATGCCCGGCTCCTTACCGAGATCGCCTACGCCGGGGGCTTTACCAGCTATGAGGGAGGGGGTATTTCCTATAATATCCCTTATGCAAAAAATGCAGACCTGGAAAAAACTATTTTGGACTGGCAGTACACCGACAGGCTCACGGGGATATACGAAGAAGCAGGAATTTCCATCAACCGGGAACCCTTCGGTCCTCTCACAGGAACCCTGGTTCCCCCCTGTATTTCCCACGCGGTGGCAATCATCGAGAGTCTCCTCGCAGCAGAGCAGGGAGTAAAGAACATTACCGTGGGTTACGGCCAGTGCGGTAACCTTTTACAGGACGTGGCCGCCATCCAGACCTTACAAAGTCTCACCGATGAATATCTCAGACAGCAGGGTCATGGGAATGTAGAGGTAACCACCGTGCTGCATCAATGGATGGGAGGCTTTCCCCAGGACGAAGCTAAGGCGTTTTCGGTGATTTCCTGGGGTAGTACCGTGGCTGCTCTAGCCCACGCCACTAAGGTGATCGTCAAGACCCCCCATGAGGCTCTGGGAATTCCCACTATGGAGGCTAATGCTCAAGGCCTGCGCTGTACCCGGCAGATTATCACCATGTTGGGAGATCAAACCGTGGACACCAATTCCCTCATGGATGAGAAGGTGATCATCGCTGCAGAAACCCGGTGTATTATGGACAAGGTCTTTGAGCTGGGCGGGGGGGATATTGCAAAAGGGGCGGTAAGGGCTTTCCAGGCGGGAGTACTGGATGTCCCTTTCGCGCCGAGCCGATTTAACGCGGGCAAAGTGCTCCCTGCACGGGACAACCAAGGGGCCATCCGGTTTTTTGATCCTGGCGCCCTACCCCTCACCGCAGAGATCCTGGAATTTCACAAACAGAAGATGGCTGCTCGGGCCAAATATGAAAAACGGGAGCCCTCCTTCCAGATGGTTATCGACGATGTGTATGCCATTAGTAAGGGGCGGCTGGTGGGGAGACCCAATTAACCAATAGAGTCGGTTTCAAAACGCGAAAGAGAAAAAATGGTTTGGGAATCGACTCAAGGAGAGATATATATGAAAATTGTTAAGGCGATTTGTTCGGCAGGGAGAACGGGGTTCTTTTTTGATGATCAGCGGGCTATCAAGCAGGGCGCGGTAGCGGACGGGGCGAGTTACTCGGGGGTACCGGTAACGCCGGGGTTTCAGGCGGTAAGGCAAGCAGGGGAATCCATCTCGGTGATGCTGGTATTGGAGGACGGCCAGGTGGCCCTAGGGGACTGCGCAGCAGTACAGTATTCCGGTGCCGGGGGGCGGGACCCCCTGTTTTTAGCCCGAGACTTTATACCGGTTATCGAAAAGGAGATCTTTCCTGTCCTGGTGGGAAAAGATATAACGAATTTCCGGCAAATGGCCGGTGACCTTGAGGGGATGAAGATTGGGGGAAAACGGCTCCACACCGCCATCCGTTACGGGGTATCCCAGGCCCTCCTTGATGGAGTAGCGAAATCCCGGAAAGAACTGATGTGTGAAACCGTAGCCCGGGAATACGGCCTCACGGTGTTGCCCAAGCCAGTCCCCATTTTTACCCAAAGTGGAGATACTCGGTACGACAACACCGACAAAATGATCATCAAGGGTGCCCAGGTTCTACCCCACGGGCTTATTAATAACGTAAAGACCAAACTAGGGGAACGGGGGGAACTCCTGCAGGAATATGTATCCTGGCTTAAGAAGCGGATTCTCGCGCTGCGGATACAGGACTCCTATTTTCCGGTACTGCACCTGGATGTATACGGTACCATTGGCCAGGTTTTTGGGAACGACAATTACCCTGCTATGGCGGATTACCTGGAGGTTCTGGCGGAGACGGCTCGGCCTTTCAAACTGCGGATCGAAGGTCCCATGGACACGGAAGACCGGGAAAAACAGATGGCGGCCCTGGCGGCCCTCACGAGGCTTGTGGACGAGCGGAAGATCCCCGTAGAAATCGTGGCCGATGAATGGTGTAACACCCTGGAGGATATTAAATACTTTGCTGATAACCGGGCGGGCCACATGGTACAGATCAAAACCCCAGACCTAGGGGGGATCGGCAACATCGTGGAGGCGGTGCTTTACTGCAAGGAAAAAGGTACGGGCGCTTACCAAGGGGGAACTTGCAATGAAACCGACCGTTCAGCCCAGGTCTGCGTCCACCTAGCTATGGCTACCCGGCCGGATCAGATTCTCGCCAAGCCCGGTATGGGTGTGGATGAGGGGTACATGATTGTCTTTAATGAAATGCAGCGGATCATTGCGCTGATCAATGCACGATAATATTTAGGAGAAAACAATGACACCAAAAGAAGAATTCCGTATTCTTTCCACCACGGCAATTTTGGGATACGGATTTCCCCGGACATCCTTTGAGGCAGGGATGGCGCGCAAGCCCCATCTTATTGCAGTGGATGCTGGTTCTACTGATCCCGGTCCCTACTATCTGGGCGCGGGCGTATCTTTTACCGATCGAGGAGCGGTTAAGCGGGACTTGGAGATCATGCTCAAGGCAGGGATCTCCAATAAGATCCCCGTGGTGATAGGTACTGCCGGAGGTTCCGGGGCAGAACCCCATCTAGCCTGGTGCCGGGAAATCATTGAAGAAATAGCCCGGGAACAGAAGCTCCGGTTTACCATGACCATTATCCATGCTGAGCTGTCCAAGGACTTTATCAGGGATGAATTTAAAAAGGGGAAGATTACGCCCCTGGAACCGGCCCCGGCACTTGTAGAGGAGGAGATCAACGCCACGAGCCATATTGTAGCTCAGATGGGTCTTGAGCCTTTCCTCGCGGCTCTGGATGATCATCCCGACGTGATCCTTGCAGGCCGCACCTACGACCCGGTCTGTTTCGCCGCGCTTCCCATCAAGGAAGGTTACGACCGAGCCCTTTCTCTGCACCTGGGGAAGATCCTAGAATGTGCCTCCATCTGTGCTAGTCCAGGCAGTGGTTCGGATTGTATGTTCGGCTATATCGGGAAAGACTACTTCCGGGTTGAACCCCTCAACCCTGCCCGGAAGTGTACAACCCTTTCGGTGGCGGCTCATACCCTCTATGAAAAAACCAACCCCTATATTCTTCCTGGACCTGGAGGGCATCTTGACCTCCATGAAACCCAATTTGAGCAGGAGACTGAGAATATCGTCCGGGTCCGAGGAACCCGTTTTATCCCCGGTATGACAAACACCGTGAAACTTGAGGGTGCAAAGCCCATTGGTTTCCGTACGGTATCCATTGCCGGTGCCCGGGATCCTATTATGATCGCCGAGATCGACCGGATCATCCGTGGGGTAAAGGAACGAGTGGCGGATAATTTCCAGGGAACCCTGGAAAATTACCATCTCAGGTTCAACATTTACGGCCGGGACGGAGTAATGGGAAACCTAGAGCCTCATCCTGGCACTGCCGGAGTGCATGAATTGGGGATCATCATTGAGGCCATCGCCCAAACCCAGGGCCAGGCAGACACCATCTGCGCCTTTACCCGGTCCACCATGCTTCACTACGGCTACGAGGGCCGGCGGTCCACCGCAGGGAACCTTGCCTTTCCCTATTCTCCCAGTGACTTCCACGCGGGGGAGGTCTACGTCTTTAGCATTTACCACCTCCTTGCAACGGAGGATCCTGCTGCACTCTTCCCCCGGGAAACGGTGCGGCTCTAATATAAGGAGGAATTGATGAAAACAAAACTAGCAGCCATCACCGATATTGTTCGGAGTAAAAATTCCGGTCCATACGAGTTGACCATGGATATCATGTTTTCCAACTTTGATTGGTACCGGAAGGTCTGCGCCGCCAAGGCGATAAATGAACAACTCATCTGCAGCTTGTATAAAATCACGCGCGAGGAGATCGTCAATATCATCGAATTTGATCCGGCCAAGGCCATCAAAGTAACCATCAAGCGGCCCCTTTGTTCTGGAGACCCCGGGGAGACCGACGTATACGGCGCCCAGCAGCATGCACCCTTGCTGGACCTGGAATTTGACTTGTAGTAGGAGGGAGCCATGCCTTATGCAGACTTGGCGCAAAAGAGCCATCTTTACTCGGTGTTCTTTGCGCCTCGGGGATTTGAACGCATAGCGAATTTAGGAATGCAGATCGCCCAGCAGTATTTGAGCCCCTTTGACAATCTCGTCGGTCTGGTGGGCATGGCGGGTTCAGGGAAAAGCATATTGCTCAAGGGAATGTTCCCGGGACTTGAGTTGACAAACGATGACAACGGGGTGAACGTGCGGCCTCTGCCCCTCCTGGATGTGGGAGAGCATGTAACAGGGTTTTACAGCGCCCACACCTACCATCTGGACATCAAGTTCGAGGCGGCCTTTACCCAGATGCATGTCTTGGCCGAGGCTATCTTGGAGGCGGTTAACCTGGGAAAACGGGTCGTTGTGGAACATTTCGACCTCGTCTATCCCATCCTGGGGAGGAACGCCCACCTGCTCATCGGCGTCGGCGAGGAGGTGATCATCACCCGCCCCACCCTGTTCGGGCCTGAACCCCAGGATATTGCCGACATTGTCTTTAAGTCCCTCCCCTTCCGCAGGATGGTCCATAGTGCTGAGGACCTCTGTGAGTATGTGATGCAAAAACACGGACTGACCGAACCTTTCCTTCATTCGGATGTGCGCCGCGGCTTCATCTTCAGCTTCCAGAATAAACCGGAACTGTCCGTGAGCCTGGACGAATTAGAACAGGAGGTCAACCGTATGATAGCCCAGGACATCCCCATTTCTTTCAAGGATGATACGCATATCTGCATTGGGGAGGAGTTGTGGCTTTGTCATGGCCCCCGGATGCACGTCCGCAGTACCGGGGAAATCAAGAAGTTCACCCTAAACAAGGAATACCTTACTGAGCCTATCACGGGCCGGTTCCTCCTTGTGGGGGTGGTAGGGGATCAGGGGCAGCAGCGCCTGAGCGATCTCAACAAAATCGGATAACCCCATCCTGTAGGAGGAGTATGGTTATGAGGATCATAGCTGCAACGGCTATTACCGAAACGGTAAAGCGGCTCTGTATCGAAGCAAATCAAAAGTTGCCTGAGGATGTGCGGCGCCGTATCAGGGAAGCTCGGCTTGAGGAGATTTGGCCTAGCGCACAGGACACGTTAGACAAAATCATCGCCAACTTTGAGCTTGCCGAAAACCGGGGGGTACCCATCTGCCAGGACACCGGGATGGCCTGCGTGTTCCTGGAAATAGGCAGAGAGGTTCATGTTGAGGGGGATCTCCAGGAGGCGGTGGACGAAGGGGTACGGCAGGGATATCGGGCAGGTTTTCTCCGTACCTCGGTTGTTAAAGACCCCCTTAAGCGGGTGAATACCGGAGATAATACCCCTGCCATGGTGTACTTCGACGTTATCCCGGGGGACCAGCTTATCGTTACGGTAGCCCCCAAGGGTTTCGGCAGCGAAAACATGAGCCGGATCCGGATGCTCCGTCCCTCGGATGGGGTGCAGGGGCTTATTGATCTGGTAATCGAGACCGTGGAAGAGGCGGGGCCTAACCCCTGTCCGCCCATTGTGGTGGGGATCGGGATCGGCGGTACCTTTGACAAGTCCGCGCTTTTGGCGAAAAAGGCCTTACTCCGTCCTCTGGGACAGCCCAACCCTGATCCTTTTTATGAGGAACTCGAAAAGACCCTGCTAGAACGGATCAATACCCTGGGAATCGGTCCCCAAGGTTTCGGAGGCGCGGTTACTGCGTTAGGAGTGGCCATTGAAACCATGCCTACCCATATTGCGGGCCTTCCCTGTGCAGTGAACCTCAACTGCCATGTGGCCCGTCATGCTCAGGAGATACTCTGATGAAACACCAGATACATCTACCCTTGACCCGGGACAAGGCTGCGGCTATTACGGCCGGAGATCAGGTCTATTTTTCGGGGGTTATGTACACTGCCCGAGATGCAGCGCACAAACGGCTCATTGCCTTACTGGACGCAGGCGAAGCCCTCCCTTTTCCCGTGGAAGACGGGGTGATCTACTATGTAGGACCAACCCCGGCCCGACTAGGTCAGGTTATCGGATCTGCGGGGCCTACCACCAGCTATCGTATGGATGCCTATGCCCCCCGGCTTCTCGCCCTAGGATTGCGCGGGATGATCGGCAAAGGAAAACGTTCGGCAGAGGTGGTAGAAGCCATGGGGCAGGCCGGGGCGGTCTATTTTGGGGCCATTGGTGGAGCCGGAGCGCTCATCGCGGACTGTATCAAGGCCGTAGAGCTGATTGCCTTTCCTGATCTCGGTCCTGAGGCGGTCCGTCGTCTTACGGTGGAGGATTTTCCTGTAACCGCCGTGATCGACAGCCGAGGGAATAACCTCTATCAGTTGGGAAGAACGGCCTATTTATCGCAGCATAAATAGGAGCCGTCTTAACTATTAACTTGCCCATTTTTATTTTAAGAGTATTACAGGTATGCGTATAGCCATAGCACAGATTAATTCAAGCGTTGGTGGATTTGAAGATAACACCAGACAGATCATTGATTTCGCGGCAAAAGCTGCTGGCGAAAAGGTGGACATCGTTTTTTTTCCTGAACTGGTGGTTTGCGGTTATCCACCGATGGATCTCCTCGACCAAGATGCTTTTGTCGAACATAACATCCGTAACCTTCGGATCCTCCAGCGAGAATTACCTCTGGGAATTGCCGTGGGTGTGGGTTATGTAAGCCGAAACCGTTCAAATTCCGGTAAATTCCTCATCAATGTATACGGTATTATCAAGGACGGCGCGCTGTTGTTTGAGCAGAGCAAAACCCTTCTTCCCACGTACGATGTCTTTGATGAGGCGCGTAACTTTGAGCCGGCCAAGGCATGGCCACATTTTGCGTTCATGGGTGAAAAAATTGGTATTGCCATCTGCGAAGATGTTTGGCGCGAAACTGAAACTCCAGGAACAAAGTACCGGGAAGATCCGGTAGGCCGCCTCCTTGACGGTGGTATCACCATCCTTGCCGTTCCATCCGCTTCTCCCTACTATGCGGACAAGATGGCCCAGCGCATTGCCTTGGCTGAACGCATAAGCCGCCGGGGAGATGTCCCCTTAGTCTATATTAACGCGGTCGGTGCGAATGACTCGATCATCTTTGACGGCCGTAGCTTTATCCTTACTCCAGAAAAACGAGGAGCAGTGGTACAGGCTCAGGCGTTTAAGGAAGACCTTGTGGTATGGGAGCTCAGCGGGAACAAGGGGTGGAAAGGCGGAACCCTTAAGGAAGGGAAAGGCTTCCTCCCGCAACATGCTCCGCAAGAAGCAAGTCCACAAAGCAGTGTTGCGGCCAGCGAACTCGATATTGTCGAAGACGCCCTGGTCATGGGTATCCGCGAATATATGTACAAATGCGGGTTTAAGCGCGCACACGTCGCCTTATCGGGCGGGATCGACTCTGCACTGGTGGCGTATCTGGCGGTACGAGCAGTGGGAAAGAAGCAGGTTACCGCGTTCAGTCTGCCAAGCATGGTTAGTTCGCAAGACACGCAGGATCATGCTGCGGTTTTAGCAAAAAATTTGGACTGCCGATATGAAACGCTGTCTATCTCAGGGGCCTATAACGCATTTATGGTTGAACTCGACCGAATTTTTGAAGGAAAACCCTGCAATGTAGCCGAAGAGAACCTGCAAACCCGGATAGGCGGTTGTCTGATGATGGCTTTTTCCAATAAATTCGACTCGTTGTTGATGAATACAGCCAATAAAAGTGATCTGGCGATGGGGTGCTATACCTTATACGGGAACATGAACGGTGCCATAGCGCCGATTGGCGACCTGTTCAAGACAGAAGTCTTTGCATTGTGCCACCGTATCAACGAAAAAGCAGGAAATGCCCTTATTCCAGAGGCGATTTTGACCCAAGATCCTTCCACAAAGTTTCATCATGACCGGCAAGATCAGGGTTCACTTCCACCCTACGATATCCTTGATGCCATCTTAAAGCTGTATCTGTTTGAAAATCGCTCGGCCGATGAAATCGCTGCGCAGGGTTATGAACGGAATCTTGCCTCATGGATCATCAAGACCTGTGCCCGGGCCGAGTTCAAACGGAGACAGGCTCCGCCGGTCTTGAAGGTATCCCCTCGTGCGTTTGGTATGGGACGTCGTATGCCCATTGCCCGGGATGTATACGAGGCATAACGCTTTAAAAAACCTGGGAAGAAAGCCCTTGGGAGAAAACCCTCACGTTCTTCGCATAACAAGCAGAGCGATAAGGTGTTTTGTCCAAGGGTAAAGAGGGGAAAAACGGGATTTTCCAGAGATTTAGGTATTTCTGGAAACCCGCCATCTGCAATCAAGACCAATAATCGGTTTTTCACTGCTCTTGACACCTACCGCTTGAATACAGAATCATTTATTATGCATATACCGATAGATACCGCAAGTAAGCTTCCTATTTACCGTCAAATTATGAACAAAATCGCCAACGATATTGCCCTGGGGGTTCTGCCCCCAGGATACCGGTTACCTACGGTACGGGCACTCGCTGGTGAGAACAGCATATCCCACGGTACTATCAAACATGGTTATGATATGCTGGAACAAGAGGGGCTGGTTAAGAAAATCCAGGGGAGCGGTACGTTTGTCTGCGCTTCCCGGGAAGACGAAATCCCGGGGACCAAGGCGCAGGCGCTGCAAGCCATTGATCTACTGCTTGATCGGATGGAGGACTTATCCTTTTCCCCTAAGGATACGAGGATATTCCTTGATTTGAAACTCCGAGAACGAGAGGAAAGCAGCCGGTACGTAACCGTGGCAGCGGTGGATTGTTCCCCGGAGGCCCTTTCGGTGATGCACCGTCAGGTTTTGACGTTGTCCCACACCGAGGTTTACCAGTTTTTGCTGGAAGATGTTCTTGCGATGCCAAAACGTTTTGACCCTGCCGCGGATCTGGTGGTTACCACCCCTACCCACTTCGAGGAACTGACCCAGAAGATGCCTCCAGGCTGTCTACCGATCCGGCTGGTGATGGCAATCGCCACCGGTACCGCATTGGAAATCGCGGCCATTCCTCCTGAAACTAGGCTGGGTATTGTGTGCGTCAGCCGCCGTTTTGCCAAGGTGATGCTCCGGGCATGTGAGGAATACGGCAAGCTCCTTTGCCCTGCTACGGTGGTCTACTTTGGCGATGGGGACAGTCTCTCTCGGCTCATTCAGGCATGTGACCAGCTTCTCCTGCCCCCGAACTATACCCTCTTCACCACTATGGAGGAGAGCCGGCTGCTAAAATCCTGCGAGGCAAGCCACTGCCCCATCCGATACCGATACGAAGTGGAGCGGGGTTCTCTCCTTTACTTGGAAGAGCAGATCGAACGGATTTACAAGACCAACTCAGGCTGATCGTTATGTATGGGTAGTACTGCTGTTCGATTTAAGATTCAAATATTTGGTAGTGATCTACAAAGTATAATGAATAGAGGAAAGGCAAAGAGGACATAAGATGATACTATGAAGCATGACCATCACCATAGAAATCAAATGCCCCCATTGCTCCAACATAACCCGAAATCGGAAAAAAGACAACCGCACACAAAATTACCGCGGTAAAAACTGTGGTCGCCCGTTCATCAGCGGTCATGAAATAACCTACCGCTGATGCCTTTCCGCGATAGTTAGCCTGGTTAACATCATGCTCGTCCGGGGAATGGACATACGGGACATCAGCAGCGTACTGAGCATGAGTATCACCAAAGTCTTAAAAGTACTCAAATCGACTTATTACAAGATAAAACCTAAACGTTCCCTTTATGACGGTCTTGAAGTAGATGAATGATGGACGTAAGTGGGGAAAAAGAAGCACAATGTATGGCTGATATACGCGTATCACCAGGGAAACGGCTTTGTTTGGAGGGGAATCATACTTTGTGACACACCTCCAGATAAACAATAAAGATTATGGAAAAGGAATAATAATTCATGATGGTTATAATTTTAAGTTAATAGCTACACATGAATGGGACCACCACAATAACCAATGGATCCCGTGTCCGGTATATATAAAATATTAAATGAGATTTGGGAAAAAACTGATAAAAGTGAAGGTCAGAAAATAGTATTTTTGTAAAAAAAGAAGAGACAGATGAGGCTGTTTTTAAAACTTCAGTTTTGAATGAAAACAGCCTCGTCTGGAAAAATTATTCTTCAACGCCACCGATAACGGTAATCCGGCCGTCCGTTTCAGGTGAGATGGTACCTGCTGCCTGTAACGCTTCCAACACTACCCAAGAATCTATCAGAGAGGTATTAAAGGGTTCTTGAGCATTCTTGAGAACCGTGTACCCATCTCCGCCGCCTAAGAGGTAACTGTTCGTACAGAATCGGTACACCCTATTAGGATCAACTGCCTCTCCATGGATGGTTAAATCCTTGAGGATTCCCTCTCCTTGGGCATAGTCGATAGTATACCGTACTTCCTGGGACACCTGTGCCCAGCCGCCGTTTCCTTGGGGTATGGAGGCAATGAACGTGAACAGATCAATGATTTCAGAACCCTTGAGGGAGACTAGGTAAAGGTAATTCTCAAAAGGAAGAACCGTGAGGACTTGCTCCCGAGTGATGAGACCTGCGGGAATACCGGCTCGAATATTGCCGCCGTTAATGAAGGCAAAATCTACGGCTTGGTTATAGGTGGTTTGAAAATACCAGACCATGGCGTCACAGATGGCGTCTCCCAGGGGGGTTTCAATCTTCCGAGGTAACCGGTTCCCCATTACGAATTCACTGGTCGCTGACCCCACTACCTCTTTGAGGCTCTCGTTTGCCTTAGTAATGTAGGGACTTAACATATCGGTTATTTCCCGATCCTGGGTAATCTCTATAGGGATCCAGTCAAAATCCCTGAGTTTCCCGTTTTCCACGGACAGCTTTCCCTGACCTATATATTTTCCCCATTCATGAGCAGTAACAATGTAGGTAGTATCCACTTTGAGGGGCGCCTCAAAGAAGGAATGGGAATGACCGTCTACGATGATATCAATACCGGGAACTGCCGCGGCCAATTCCGGCGAGGTGATGTGATCCGGCGCTTCTTTCACATCTCCGATGTGGGTGATCCCGATAACAATATCCACCTGTTCTTGATTCCTCAAAATATCCACCATTTCCCGGGCAGCATCGATCTCGTTGATGAAGATAAGGCTCGGATCAGGACTGGCGATTACTTTGGTTCGCAGGGTAGTAATGCCGAACATGCCTATGGTAAACCCATCGTACTGTTTTACCAGATAGGGAACCCCGAGATAGGCACCGTCTGCGGTCTTGATATTTGAGGTGATAACCGGAAACGCAACCAATTCTCCCTGATGTTGTAACTGCTCCATATTTTGATCAAATTCATGGTTTCCCAGAATCGCCGCATCATAACCCATGAGGTTATAGGCTAGGATATCAGGCTCTGCACTAAACATATTGGAAAGCGCGGTTCCGGTATTGATGTCTCCTGCATCAAGCAACAGAACCTGAGGATTAAAGGCCTTGATGGCTTTAATATACATAGCTCTCCAGCCCAGCCCCCCCTGTCCATTGTTGGGATGTATCGCCCCATGGTGATCGTTGGTGTGAAGCAAGATAAGTTCATAAGACTTTCCTTGAGGGGGCTGGGCGGCCTGTACCGATTGGGTCCCTTGAGGGGACTGGGCGACTTGGCTTGGCTTGGCAGTCTGAGTCTGAGCAGTTTGGGTACGCGCGAATACCTCCTGCTGTCTTTTTCGTATCATATTGGAAAGTTCAGCTTCCGATACGGGTCTTGCAAAAAGCGGCAAATGCAAAGAAACTAAAAATGCCACGAGGAGCAAGGAATACCTGGGTTTCATATTGACGTCCTCCAAAAAATGAATATAATACCAACTATACAGTAGTATATATAGAGTATATCCAGAAACTACAAAGTTGTCGAGACGGTTTCATGCCAGTATGAAACATTTAAACGGTCTAACCGTTTAGGGGGTAAGGTCTTATCGGTTCTTAGAGACGACTATAACATTACCGGGAAAGCGGGTTGTATAGTTGAGTGATTATTGAGGAATAAAAATGACTAAAAAAAGTTTGTTACGCCCTAAGGCGCTGATCCGTTATCCCCAAGAGACGACCTCCCAAGCATCTGATTCAGCTTCAAACATCACGCCGTTTCCACCCCAAAAAAGTTTATTATACCGGGCAAGCAAGGTAAAAGAACATGCCCTAGTTCCTTATAGTGTTGGTTTTTCTAATCTTGAGCAGCCTATTCAAGATTCCGGTATTAATGACAAAGATATCCAAGAAATACAAGCCCACATTAAAGACCTATGGCATCAGAACCGTATCACCTTAGATTCGAAAGACTTCCAGGTAAGCCCCACTAAGAATGCCTTGGCATTCCCCCTGCTGGTTAATAGCCTTATGGTGGGAATAGCGGTCGGGCTATTGCTATTGATTGGCCACGTTATTATTGGGGATAGGGCTCAATCGAATTATGACCAGGCTTTCTCTTCCGTGGAAGGCCAGATTATCCAGCAAATGCGGCAGGATTTAGACTCACGCCTGGGCCAAAAAGAGCAGGAAATAGAAGCCATACGAAAACAGCTCGCGTTTATTAAAACTGAGGAACGTAATACCGTCAATAAGTTCGAGGACCTGTATAGGCAGCGAGAAAGAGAAGTCCAAGACTCCTTAGAACAAGATATTGCCTCTGAACGGAAACGGCTTATGGCTACCGAGGTTCCTGGGGAAAATATCGAATCTTTGTTAGCCGCTTATGAGCAGGACCGGTTTGCGTATTATCATGCAGAATTGGGTAAATACCAGGCCCAGCTTGAAGCGGAACAGGAAGCTGCCCAGGTGAATTATCAGCAGCTCCAAGATAAGTATCAGCAAGATTTAAGGAACCTTAATAATGAACGGCGGTTCATTCAGGAAACCTTACGCCAAAATGAAAACCAGCGTAGGCTTAGTATAGAACAAAGTACGGTTTTGCAGGCTAGTCCAGAGCCTGAAAGGAATGGAGGGTTAGGAGAAGCCCAAGCACGGCTGGCCGTATTGGAGGAACAGCAGCAGCAAGTCTGGTTTCAAGAGAAGCGCATTACCGGGATGTATGATGAAATTCGCACCAGTTTGGAACAAGAACACTATAGAGATGCCCTAGGACAGGCGGAATCTTTGATTCGGTACCTTGAAGCAAACCCTCAGGAGTCCCTTTCTCCGCAACAGCGTAGTTTGGATAGGTATCTCGCTGAGGTTCTCGCGCAAATAGCAAGAACCAAACTCACCAGAGCCCAGGAACCTGGTACTCAAACCACAGAACGGGAAGGCCTGATTGTCCGCCTCTCAGAGGACAATGCCCGCCTTACCCAGGTAAATCAAGAATTATCCCAAGCCCTGAGCGATCAAGATCGTACGAGGGTAACTGAGCGCACAGGACTGGAAACCCGGATTGGTTTCCTGGAACAGGACAATGCCCGGCTTACCCAATCAAATCGAGCATTATCTCAGACCCTGGCAACTCGATCTACAGAGGAGGCTGGAACGAGGGAACTGGAAACCCGGATTAGTTTCCTGGAACAGGACAACGCCCGGCTTACCCAATCAAACCAGGAATTATCTCAGGCCCTGACAGCTCGATCTACAGGGGAAGCGGCAACCAGGGAACTGGAAGCTCGGGTTGTGGTCCTGGAGCAGAACAATGCCCGGCTTACCCAATCAAACCAGGAATTATCCCAGGCCCTGGCAGCTCGATCTACAGAGGAGGCTGCAACCAGGGAACTAGAAACCCGGGTTGTGGTCCTGGAACAGAACAATGTCCGGCTTACCCAATCAAACCAGGAATTATCCCAAGTTCTGGAAGATCAAAGCGCAAAAGCTGGGGAATACTCAAGGCAGGTTGCTGCGTTGGAAGAGGAGAACCAGCGCCTGAATCAACACATAGCAGAACAAATAAATGCCTTAACGCTTGCTGAACGTGCGGCGGATGATCGCAAGGAGCAAATTTCTCAGGATGCGTATCGGGAGGGTATTGCTCATGCAGCCAGCATTATCGAGACGGCTTTACGGATCCACCAGCAAGATACCAGAACCAAGTATCTAGAAAATATTCGTGAACGATATCGCTCGAATACCCCTATCATTGACTTAATTGATATGCTTTTAAGGCGCTTTTAGAGCCAAAGGCATCATTTTTCGGTCATAATCTCAACGCCATCCCAGTCACCAGGAGGAGGATTAGTGATATAGTGGCGGCAGCGTTCCCTAAAACGAAGGGCTGCAGGGTCTTTAGGCAAGAGCGTAAGGACCTGTTGAAATCCCGAAAGGGCTTTTTGAAATTCCCGCGTATAATACCACTGGGCCGCTTCCTCGTGATAGTTCCAAGCTGCTTGTTCCTTATCGGTTAATTGCAATCGGCTGGTAAAGATGGGCTGCCCCTGGGTCTTTCCTTTGACCGCCACCCGATCTATGATCCGGCAGGGAAGATCCTGGTCAATTTTTTCATAGACCCCTTGTGAAAAGATCACCGGCTCTTGGTATTTCTTGGTAAGCCCTTCCAAACGGGATGCCAGGTTTACCGAATCCCCAATCACCGTATAGTTCATTTTTTTGTCGCACCCGATATTTCCTACGGTTACGATGCCATAGTTGATCCCCACACCAATGTGAAATTCCGGTGCACCGAACCCTTTTTGGGCATCATTAAACTCGTGAAGCCTATCCATCATCTCAAGTCCTGCTATTACTGAAGAAAGGGCATCGTTTTCATGGGATACCGGAGCGCCAAAAATAGCCATAATCGCATCTCCGATATACTTATCTACCACCCCGTTGCGATCCATAATGATATTGACCATAATCGAAAAGTACCGGTTTAGAGAATTGACCAAGTCATCTGGGGCCATACGTTCGGAGATGGTGGTAAAACTGCGGATGTCTGAGAACAGAATCGCTATTTCCCGGTTATTACCGATGAGCATTTTTTCAGGATTGATAAAAACTTCGTCAATCACATCCTTGGGAACATACAACTGAAACACATTGCGGATCTTCATTTCCCGTTTCTGCGCCACTGCAGCATCAAACGCGTACTGCTTAACCTGTTCGTAGGCAGCAGAAAGGCTCTGCAGCATCCGATTAAAGGTTGCGGTGAGCTGCCCTATCTCATCATTGTAATACACGGTCACCGATTCATTCAGGTTATTGGATTCTATGATGTTTCTCATGGTTTTAACCAAGGCTTCCATAGGTTTGGTTAAATACTGAGCCATAATAAAGAGGATAAAAATACCCGCTATCAAGGTACCTATAAAGATATACAGGGTGGTTCTAAAAATCTGTTCTACGGTTCCGTAAAACCGGCTCCGTTCTTCGGTAATAAAAAGCTGCCAGGAAAAGGGGGTAAAGGGAATGGTATAGGCGACTCGGGTAATTCCCCCCACTTTTATGGTGATGAAGTCCCGGCTGTTTTCTGCGCTATAGCCTATGAGGGCTTCCTGTTCTTCCGGCAAAAGGGATCCCTGTCCTACGATCATGTCTACCATACCCTGAGCATCTAAGGCAAAGATGACTTGGGTATCACTCCTTAGGATCCCCAGGGCAAAACTTTCCACCGCGAGTTTAGCGGCATTTTCCATCAGGGGATCCCCGGTTACGTCATTATCCACCAGGAGATTCCACTGACCATCTGCATAATTCCTAACTTCTTCGGCCATAAAATTCAAAAAATCAACGGCCACGCGCTTAACCGCAGTGGTGGCAAACAAATAGGAAGAAATCCCCACCATGACCACTGCAACCGTTAAAAGCGGCAACACCACCAAAAGTATTTTGACCCTAATCTTCACCTATTCAATATAGTAAAGAAGCCGCTCATGCTCAATACAGAGAACTATTCCTAAAATCCGGTTAATTTTGGGAAAGCCTCAATTATGCGCGTTAATGGATTGATTACGCCGGTGTAGCCTCTTGTACAGGGTATTTTGTTTTACGATATCTACCACATTGGAGGTATACATCTTATTATCCACCACCTTTATGAAGGTACTCTCGTTTAGCAGTCTCTGTAAGACAGCAGAGGTCTTTTCCGGGGAGATCCCCACCATAGCAGCAAGTTCTTTAGGTCCGAAATCAAAGGTATACGAAGAATTCGGCTGCATGGGTACCCGGTTCTTTTCAAGATTCGTGAGCAGCGCATCGTACATACGGCCTACCGGATCGGCAATGCAGGTATTGGCCACTTGTTTGTAACTGACCCATAAGCGTTCAGCCAGGAGCTTGGTCAAGCGAGTGATAATCTGGGGATTGGTTTGAGCCATGTGCTGAAAATTCTTCAAGTTGACCGTCATCACCGTACAATCTTCATAGGCTATAGCATTTGCCGACCGGGGCTTGGATTCAAGTAAGGCCATTTCCCCAAATATATTAGTTGGTTTAAGCACTGCAAGGAGTACTTCATTACCATTGGTAATTCTGGTAATCTTTACCGATCCACTCTGGAGGATAAAGAGTTCATCCCCTGGTTCTCCTTCGGCAAACAAGATGGTATCCTTAGTATACGTTCTGGTTACTTCGGTTTGGTTGAATGCAAAGGCATCCGGCTTAATATAAGACGTAATCTCCTCCATCCGGTCCTTGGCCTTCTGTACATAAGAACCTTGGGGATAGTAGGTATTGTACTGATGATACGCATAATAAGCCTGTGTATACGACCTATGGTTATCATAGAATTCCCCGGTATTAAAGAGCACCAACCCATCCTCCCCTTCTTCCTTAGGTATTTGCTTCAAAGAAAGCTTGGCTAGGGTTTCGTTTAAATACCGCATGTGCTGAGAAAAGTACAGGATAATCTTCATAGCGATGGGGGTGTTATACTGGACCAATCCCTCAAACTGGTTTCTCTGAACAGAGATGAGCACCACATCGGTGAGGGCCTGAGCAGTTTCAATATGACTATGAGCGGATATAGTTGCAATGACCCCAAAGAAATCACCGGGAACCAGGATATCTCCCTCTTTTTTAACTACACCGGTTTCATTGATACACCGCACCTGTCCTTCACGGATGATAAAAAAACGATTAGCAGGCTGTGGCCCTTCAAAAATAATATACGCGTCTTTCTTAAAGGTCGCTAAGGTTATCTGTGGTTTTTCTGCCATTATGTCCCCTCATAATTCATAGAGGCTCTTACAAAACCCGGTTGGTTTTGCATCGGCTCTTGCAGTTTCTCACCTCAGGGCTGGGAAACATACTTTTTAAGCGGCGGCTCTTACAAAACTCACGTTTTGCAAGAGCCATAATTATACCTTAATACTATCCCATATCATAGGATATTTCAATCTGATAATAAAAGGACTACCAAACGGGTTTGATCACGATCCAGGGAAAGCTCCCCCAAGGCCTCAGAAGATCCCTATTGAAATCCCGTAAATAAAGCGGTAATAATCATAAAGAGAGGAAAGCATAAGTATGTATGAATATATTACCACGGGAACTTGCTCAACAAAGATTCGGTTTAATATACGGGATAATAAAGTTCATGATCTGGTCTTTGAGAATGGCTGTAACGGGAATCTTAAAGCCATTTCCATCCTGGTAGAAGGTATGGAAACCGGGGAGCTTATCAAACGGCTCAAAGGTATCCAGTGTAATGGCCGGCCAACGTCGTGTGGGGATCAATTAGCTACAGCGGTAAGCAAGGTTCTTCGTCTACAAGAGAAACAAGAAAAACAAGCCTCAACCGGCTGAAGGGAGTCAAACCAGTTCTTCTTGTTAACGTAATAGTTGAGCCAGTCAAAACTGAGACGAGTTTTGACTGGCTCTTGTCGTTTCCGCGATTGAAGTCTGGGGCTCTGGAACATAAGCGCTATGGGCTTGAAAATCATAGCAAGAAAATAGACAATACCGATACAGGATAAGGAGCACTATATGAGAAGTGATATGGTAAAGAAAGGGATTACCCGGGCGCCCCATCGGTCCTTGTTTAAGGCCCTGGGGTTCATCGATGAAGAATTGGCAAGGCCCCTTATCGGTATTGCGGTGGCACAAAGCGAGATCGTACCCGGCCATGTGCACTTGGACACCATTGCCCGGGCCGCGGCAGCGGGGGTACGTCTGGCCGGGGGAGTGCCGGTACGGTTTCCCGTAATCGGCGTGTGCGATGGGATTGCCATGGGTCACGAGGGGATGCGGTATTCCCTGGCAACCCGAGAACTCATTGCGGATTCTATCGAATGTATGGTCATGGCCCACGGTTTCGATGGCCTTATCTGTATCCCCAACTGCGATAAGATCGTTCCGGGGATGCTCATGGCAACCGCTCGGCTCAACATGCCTGCGGTCTTTGTTTCCGGCGGTCCTATGTTGGCAGGCCGGAAAGATGGTAAACCTCTGACCTTTACCACGGTGTATGAGGCGGTAGGTGCAGTAAGTGCCGGTACGATGGACCAAGCAGAGCTTGTGGCCCTGGAAGAAACCGCATGTCCGGGTTGCGGGTCCTGTTCAGGGATGTTCACCGCGAATTCCATGAACTGCGTTACCGAAGCCTTAGGCATGGCCCTGCCTGGGAATGGTACTATCCCCGCGGTTATGGCTGAACGGCTGCGGCTGGCCAAGAAGACCGGGCTTTTGGCCCTGGACGTTTTGCAGAAAGACATCCGGCCCCGGTCGATCCTCACCGAAAAAGCCTTTATGAACGCCCTGGCCCTGGATATGGCCCTGGGCTGTTCCACCAATACCGCGCTGCACCTGCCGGCCATTGCCCATGAAGCGGGATTTACGCTGAATCTCGACCTTTTGAACCAGGTCAGCGCAATAACCCCGAACCTCTGTAAGCTGGCCCCGGCCAGTTCGACGCCTATCGAAGAACTCCATGCTGCAGGAGGGATTCCCGCAGTACTGGGAGAACTGGCAAAAAGAAACCTCATTACCCTGGATGCGCCTACGGTCTATGGAGTCCTGGGGGACAGCGTCAAAACCGCGGTGAACCGGAACACCGCCGTTATCCGGCCCATTGATAATCCCTATGCGCTCACCGGTGGACTTGCGGCCCTCAAGGGAAATGTGGCCCCCGATGGTTGTGTGGTCAAACAGAGTGCGGTGGCCTCGTCAATGCTGAAGCACCGGGGACCTGCCCGGATCTTTGATGCTGAAGAAGCGGCATTCGATGCCATCATGGGCGGGAATATCAACCCAGGAGATGTGATAGTCATCCGGTATGAAGGCCCGCGGGGCGGACCAGGTATGAAGGAAATGCTGGCCCCGACCGCAGCCTTAGCCGGTATGGGCCTGGATGATAAGGTGGCCCTCATCACCGATGGTCGGTTCTCTGGGGCTACTAAGGGAGCGGCCATTGGTCATGTTTCCCCAGAGGCTGCAGAGGGCGGCCCTATCGCGCTTATTGAAGAAGGGGATATGATCGTCATTGATATTGCAGACAGGACCATCCACATCCAGGTGGCAGCAGAGGTAATCGAAGCGCGCAAAGCTGCCTGGAAGCCGCTGCCCCCCAAAGTACAGACCGGCTATTTGGCCCGGTATGCCCGGCAGGTAGGTTCCGCAGCTACCGGGGCCATCCTGCGGGAATAGCGGGAATATCAAAGTTAAGGAATAAAAATGATGCAGTATACAGGCGCACGGATTCTCGTGGAGGCCTTGATTGAACAGGGCGTTGATACGGTATTTGGATATCCGGGAGGCGCGGTGTTGTTTATTTATGACGAGTTATACAAACAAAAAGACCGGATCCGGCATATCCTGGTGAGCCATGAACAGCACGCAGCCCACGCAGCAGACGGTTATGCCCGATCTACGGGCAAGGTGGGGGTGTGTATTGCCACCTCTGGCCCAGGGGCCACGAACCTAGTAACCGGTATCGCCACCGCGGCTATGGATTCGTCTCCTTTAGTGGCCATTACCGGCAATGTGGTGACTACCCTCCTGGGTAAGGACAGTTTTCAGGAAGTGGATATTGCAGGCATTACCATGCCCATTGTCAAACACAACTGGATCGTCAAAGAGGTGGGTGAATTGGCTGATATTGTACGAGAGGCCTTTCTGGTGGCAGCCTCCGGCAGGCCTGGGCCGGTACTCATTGATATTCCCAAAGACATTACCGCGTGCCTGGGAGCATGGATTCCCCAAGCCAAAACCCAAGGGATTCCTGATGGTACCCGCCGCGCCAGGGCGCTGCGGCTTACCCGGCGGATTGAAGAAACTACCTTTACCGATGCGGATATAGCCCAGGCCGTCGCCATGCTCACCGAGGCAAAGCGGCCGGTGATCTACGCCGGTGGGGGGGTGATTCTTTCCGGTGCTTCAGAAGAACTCCGCCTTCTGGCAGAGCAGCTTCATGCGCCGGTCTCGGTAAGCCTCATGGGTGTGGGGGCTATTCCCTTCGATCATCCCCTGTATACCGGGCTTTTGGGGATGCATGGAACCGTGGCATCTAACCGAGCCGTGCAGCAGGGGGATCTCCTGGTGGCTGTTGGCGCCCGATTTTCCGAACGGGTTACCAGTTGTACGGATACCTTCGCCTCAGGAGCCCGGATCCTGCACTTTGACATTGACCCTGCGGAGATTAACAAAAACGTCAAGGTTGAAGCCTGGGTGGTGGGGGATATACAAAAGATCCTCACCCAGGTGCTGGCTCGGCTTCCCCCAAAGCGGGAAACTGCCTGGAAGCAGGATATTGAAACCTGGAAGACCATAGTGCCCCAGGCCAATAAACGGGAGACTACTTCAGGAGGCCTTCATCCCCGATTTATCATTGAGGAAACCGCCCAGGCCCTGGGAAGAGAGGCCCTGGTAGTAACCGATGTAGGGCAGCATCAGATGTGGACTGCCCAATTTTACCCGATTACCCAACCCCGCAGCTTTATCAGTTCAGGGGGGCTGGGGACTATGGGCTTTGGCCTGGGCGCTGCAACAGGGGCGAAGATCGCCAACCCTGATAAGCCGGTAGTGCTCTTTACCGGGGACGGTTCCTTTAGGATGAACTGCGGGGAACTGGCGACCCTTGTCGCTTACCAGATTCCGCTGCTTATCCTGATCCTAAACAACCGGGTCTTAGGTATGGTTAGGCAATGGCAAACGCTTTTCTATGAGGGACGTTACGCAGAAACCATCCTGGATCGCCCTCCGGACTTTGTAAAACTCGCCGAGGCTTATGGTATTGCAGGTTACCGTGCAGAGGATGCAGAGGCGTTTATGGAGGTCTTGGGTAAAGCGGTACAAGAACTCCGCAAGGGTAAGCCTGCACTGATTGATGCCCGTATCCCTTGCGACGAAAAAGTGCTGCCCATGGTTCCTGGGGGCAAGCCGCTTGACGAGCAGCTATTGTGAGGCCCTGGTTTGGCCTTGCGCTCAGTTTACTGCTGCTGGAGGGCTGTTCCTCCGCACCTAAGCGGCCTGCAGCGACGGTCGCGGTCAAGAACATGGTTACTACCCAGTTGGATCTGGTGCATAACGCCATGGATCAGGGGAATTATGAGCAGGCGCTGATCCTGCTTGAGGAGGCCCGCCGCCTTGCAGTCAGTACGGATGATCCTGAACTGCTCATTCGGGAAGGGCTCGCACGAGGGACTATTTTGTACTCCCTGGGCCGTTCTGAAGAGGCGGATGTGGTCTGGAACCATGCCTTAGCGGAAGCAGAACTGGCCGGTGAAGCGGAGCTTGCCGCGATAGTGCGGATTTATAAGGCTCGCAGTATGCTCCTGACCGATGGTACTAC
>JAISBK010000074.1 GCA_031266255.1 Treponema sp. | reverse complement strand
ATGCTGCGGGTTATCGAAGAACAGATGCCCGCTCTCATACGGCCCTATGCGGGAACCGGACGGATACCCTATCAGTATACCCCCTTTATCCGGAGTTTTCTTGCCAAAGGGTATTTGGGGATAGAGAAGACCAGCCAGTTGATACAACGGCTTAAAGGCGAACCGAATCTGCGGCGGTTATGCGGATTCACGGACGTGCCGGGCAAGGCAAGTTTTTCACGGGAGAAGAGCGTTTTTGTCAGGGCAGGAGATACGTGAACAAACCCTTGACGGAATAGTGTCTATGGCGCATAAAGACCTGGTAGTATATCATGTAAACCGGGATTCGACGGCGATACCGGCGAGGGGGAAGGTCGTTAAGAAACGGGAAGAAAAGGGGGTAAAGCAGGGGGCGAAAATATCGCTTGAGAGAATCGACAAGGAATGTACGTGGGGATGCAAGAAAAACAGTGAAGGGAATGGGTCATTTTGGAAAGGATACAAATTACATCGTAGATCACCACCTATTTATTTAAGGAGAAAAATATGAAAAGACCGGTTGGCATCTATTACGCGTATTGGGTACAGGATTGGGACACTGATTTTTTGCCTTTTGTGGATAAAGTTAAACGTCTTGGGTTTGATCTTTTGGAGCTTCATGGGGGGATTCTGGTAACCAAGGACCGAACGTATCGGCTTAAAATAAAGGAAAAAGCTGAAAAAGAGGGTATAGTACTGTCCTATGGTATAGGCGTACCAAAGGATAAGGATCTTTCTTCTCTGGACGAAAATGTTCGTCAACAGGGTATCAAGTTTATGAAAGAAGTCATCCTGGCCATTGAGGAGATGGGAGGCGGTTTCATCAGTGGTACAGTTCATAGTTATTGGCCCGCAACCTTTCCCAAAGGGCTGACCAGCAAGGAGCCTATACTGAAACAGAGCATCAAAAGTATGCGGGAACTGGCCCCGTTTGCCGAAGATCACGGGGTTACGCTCAATGTGGAAGTGATTAACCGGTTTGAGCAGTTCCTTATCAATACCTGTGAGGAAGCCTTGGCCTATATACGGGAAGTCAATAGTCCTGCTTGTAATATACTGCTGGATACCTTTCACATGAATATTGAAGAAGATTCCCTAGGTGGTGCCATCCGCATGGCGGGAAAACATCTTGCCGCTCTTCACTTGGGTGAACCGAACCGCAAACCGCCGGGAATGGGCCGTATGCCCTGGGCAGAGATCAAAAATGCCTTGGACGATATTAGGTATACAGGCCCTCTGGTCATGGAGCCTTTTATTACCCAAGGCGGATCTATTGCCCAAGATGTAGGGGTTTGGCGGGATATCGTGAAAAATCCTGATTTGGATGGGCTGGCAGAAAAAGCCGCGGCTTTTGTCAAAGCAAAGCTACGATAGCAGGTGATCCTCCATACCATAGAAGCAGGGAACAGGATAAGGCCTTAGTATATCGAGGTGTGATGATGTATGTGATGGCTTATGCGCCCTATGGGGCGGAGGGTATTATTATCCGGGTTGAAGCGGATATACGCCGGGGCATCCCAGGAATTGATATTACCGGTCTGGCAGAAGGAGCCGTGCGAGAGGCTCGGGAACGGGTCATGGCGGCCTTCCGCAATTCAGGGTATATCTTCCCACCGGAGCGGATTCTGATTAATCTCGCCCCTGCAGGGGTGCGGAAAGACGGTACTTATCTGGATCTCCCCATAGCCTTGGCAGTGATGGCTGCCGCAAACATGGCCGCTGGTCTGGAGCAGCTCATGGTCATGGGTGAACTGGAACTTTCAGGCAGATTACGGCCGGTTCGGGGGGTGTTGGCCGCCACAGTGGCGGGCCTCAAAGCCGGGATCCAAGAATTCATCGTGCCTGCGGAAAATGCCCGGGAAGCGGCTATTCTCGCGGCAGGCCATTTTTCTGGGGTTGCTACCTTGGGAGAAGCGGTTCATGCCTTGCGGATCCGGGCGGAAACCGGTTCCTTGCCGGCCTTTGTAGGAGAGCCTCTGGATAGGGAAGATGCCAGGGATCCGGAGCACGAGGCAGAGGGAGATTTTGCCGAAGTTCGAGGACAAGGACGGTATAAGCGGGCCTTGGAAATTGCCGCTGCAGGAGGGCATAACCTGCTGGTTTTTGGGCCTCCTGGGGCAGGGAAAACCATGCTTGCCCGGCGTATGCCTTCGATCATGGCGCCCCTGGAAACCGATGAAGCGGTGGAGGTAACCCGGCTCTACAGCCTGGCAGGACACTTAGCCAGGGGTCTTTCCCTGGATACCGAAGGGCTTATCACCCGGCCGCCGTTTAGATCGCCGCATCATTCAGCCAGCCCAGAGGGTATTCTGGGAGGCGGTAAAACCGTGCGGCCTGGGGAGATCAGCCTCGCTCATTGGGGCGTCCTGTTTCTGGATGAAGCCCCTGAATTCCGGGCCAATGTACTGCAGTCCTTGCGGGAACCTTTGGAAGATCGGGTGATAAGCATCTCCCGTGCAGAAGGGCCGGTTCGGCTTCCCGCGGATTTTCAGCTCATTTTGGCGGCTAATCCCTGTCCCTGCGGAAGACTGGGGATGCACCTTCCTGCAGAAACAGGCAGAGGATCCTCTTTAGAAACTGCGGTAAGCTGCTTTTGTAGTGCTGAGGAGATTCGCCGGTATTGGCGTAAGTTGGGGGCAGCACTGCTGGATCGGATGGAACTTAGGGTAGGGGTTCATACGCCAAAGATCCAGGCCCTGCAGCAGCGCGGAGAAGAAACCAGCGCCGAGATCCGTCAGCGGGTTCTCAGGGCAGTGGCATTACAACAGAAACGGTTCAAGAATACCCCGGTACGCCGTAATGCTCGGATGGCCCCGGAACTGATCGAGCGATACTGTGGATTGACTGCTGAAGCCGAAGCCGTATTCCGAGTAGCTGCGGCTAAACTTGGTCTTTCAGGGAGGGCCTTTCATGGGGTATTACGGGTTGCTCGAACCATTGCCGATCTGGAAGGAACGGATCCTATCCTACCGGTCCATATATTAGAGGCCATTCAGCACCGTCGCTTGGGGGATGATCCGTATGATATCTTGACCATAGATAAGATGTAATGGTATACCGCCTATAATGGCATCAACAGGAGGTTTATATGCCGGACATTACCTATGATATACTTAAACATTACGGTGTGCTTGAGGAGGGCAAAGGGGGTTGGAGAAAAGAAGTCAACCTGATCTCCTGGAATGGCCGGAATCCCAAGTTCGATATTCGGGACTGGGCTCCGGATCATCAGAAGATGGGAAAAGGTATCACCTTAACCCAGGAAGAAGCGCGTAAACTGGTGCACCTGTTGTCCTGTTCTTTAGCAGTGAATCAAGAAGATTAGGGGCTTGTCAAAAAGTACAGAAACGGGTAAATCTTAGTAGTAAGTATTAATTAGAGAAACTACTATATGAAAGGTAGAACATGTCGATACGAATTACAGCGAATGGAAAACCCCATGAGCTCTCCGGTGAACTTTCGGTAACCCAACTGCTTACGGAAGTGCAGGTGGAGATGCCGGAATATGTGAGTGTCCAGATCAACGATACGATGATACTCCGGGCGGATTTTGACCAGACCTTGGTAAAAGACGGGGCTGTGGTGGAATTTCTCTATTTTATGGGAGGCGGTTCCCTATGGTGAAGCTTTCCCAGGAACATCGGGCGGCTATGGTAGCCCATGCCCGAACAGGGCTTCCTAACGAAGCTTGCGGCCTTTTTGCCGGGGAAGTGCAGGGGGATGAAAAGACGGTCAAGAAGGTGTACTGTCTTAACAACCTCGACCAAAGCCCAGAGCATTTTTCTATGGCCCCGGAGGAACAGTTCAAGGCCGTAGCAGACATCAGGAAAAACGGATTACTCTTGCTGGGAAACTTCCACAGCCACCCGGCGAGTCCTGCCCGTCCCTCTGAGGAAGACATTCGGCTTGCCTTTGATCCTGCCTTGAGCTACGTCATTATTTCACTACAAGCAGGAGAGCCGGTTTTGAAGAGCTTTCTGATTCGGCAGGGCGTTGTATCCGAAGAAGTGGTGCAAGTATAATGCCCTATTTTCCGCTGTTTGTAGACCTTACCGGAAAGGACTGCCTTATCGTGGGAGGGGGAACGGTGGCAGCGCGGAAAGCCCGATCCCTCCTTGATTTTGGCGCTAAGCTTAGGGTAATAGCTCCGGAACCGTCAGAATGCATGAAGACTCTTTCCCTTACCCTGTTGGTCCGTCCTTATAAAGGCCCTGAGGATCTGGCGGGAACTACCTTGGTTATCGCGGCCACTGATGAAGAGAAACTGAACAGAACCGTAGCCCAGGATGCCCAGGCAGCGGGAATCCTGGTAAATGTGGTGGATGATCCTGAAACGTGTACCTTTTTTTTCCCAGCCTTGGTACACCGGGGCGAACTGGTAACGGGGATTTCCACCTCTGGCTCCTGTCCGCGGTTCTCTGCGTTATTCCGTGAACATTTGGATGCGGCCTTACCCGCGAACCTGGGAGCAGCCCTGGAATCGTTTCGCATAGAACGGCGACGTTTGCAAGGTGCTGAACGGATATCCCGCCTTGACAGCTTAATAGTACCAGTGCTCAGCGGAATTTTTACGCCTATGCAACAGAGGAGCTACTATCGGCAGGTCCCCCCTTGTACATTACCGGAAGATTTGATATAATTATTTATAATAGTGATGAGGGTACAGAAGTATCTTTTATTAGTAGTATTTAATATGGAGGTTTAGAATGAAGCGGATTTTTCTAAGTATGATTTTCTGCATTGCGGTAGTAACGGCTATGCCGCTCGTGGCGCAGGAGGAGGAGTCCAGTGGTGGAAGTCCTTACTATTACATTAATGTTCCGGTTGAACGGGTCTATGCGTATCGGAAAGGGTATGTGGTAGCTTATCGGACCGGTGTTCTCAAGCCTGGGTTGGGTTATTTGTACCTTCCGATTGAATGGTTTGCAGATGGTCCCCGTGCGGAAGAGGAAGCTCCTCCCAAAGGAGAGGTTATCCTTTTAGGTCCCGGAAAATCATGGCCTTATCTGGCGATATATCGTAAAGATGGGGCATTTAGTCATGTTCGTCTTTATGTACGCCAGGAACGAACTCATGAGAGTTGGGGTGGTATTCCTTTAACCGTCAATATTGACGATCGATTTGAAGGGGTGGAGGATATACAGCTCGCTTATTAATGACCTTTGAGGAACTACAAACTATCCAAGAAGCTATTCGTGCAGAAGGGCTGGATGGGTGGATTTTTTCTAATTTTCACCATCGGGATAGGCTTTCTGATGCAATTTTGCATATTGCACCAGAAACAACAAATTCCCGGTTATGGGTATATGGGATTCCTGCTCAGGGGAAACCTTTCAAGATAGTCCATGCCATTGAAGCAGGTCTCCTTGAAGAGCTTCCGGGTAGTACTCAGGTGTATCTTGGCCGGGATGATTTTATTGCTGCATTAACCCCCTTAGGGCATAGGCGTTGGGGGGTCCATTTTTCTGAAACCCTCCCTGCTATTTCCTATCTTGATGCGGGAACCGCCGGCTTGTTTGAAAAAGCCAGGATACACCTGGTTTCTGCTGCAGGCTTGATCCAACGATTCAAGGGCTTGCTTGATATTCAAGATATCCAGGCCCATGAACAGGCCGCTGCGGCCTTGTATGACATTGTAGAGCTTGTTTGGGAACAGGTGCAGGATGCTTATACCCATCATCGGGTCATTACCGAAGGAGTACTGCGGAGTATCATGCTGGAAGAGTTCCAGAGACGCAAGCTTGTAAGCGATCATCCTCCTTTGGTTGCTGCGGGGGCTCATTCGGGAAACCCCCATTACGATTTTTCCGGGTCTGGTGTTCCTCTGCAAACCGGGGATGTAGTGCAATTTGACCTCTGGGCCAAGGAAAACAGTCCAAAAGGAATATATGCAGATATTTCTTGGGTTGGGATCTTTGGGGCTACGGTACAGGCAGCGATTGAACAGGCCTTTACCGATCTCGTAGAGGTTCGGGAGGGAGCCTACCGGTTTATTGCAGAGGAACTTGCAGCTGGACGACCCGTATCAGGGGCCATGGTGGACATCAAAACCAGAGAGCACTTGATCGATTTAGGATACGAGAAGGCTATTAAACACCGTACCGGTCACGGCATAGATACGGAATGTCACGGATACGGAGTGAATATGGATTCCCTTGAATTTCCCGATTCCCGGCTAATCCTGGAAGGATCCTGCTTTTCCCTGGAACCGGGGATTTATTTTTCCAACTTTGGACTAAGGACTGAGATCAACGTCTATATTACCCAGAGAAAACCGATGATTTCTGGGAGCGCGCGCCAATTTGCATTACTCACCTGTGGATAGGGACTGTTTTTAGATTTTTAGTCCCAGCCTTAGACGGCCAATTTATAGATTAAAGAGGAAATAGCTATGGCACATTCGGTAGGAGTTCCCCCAGCACTGCTTGATTTTATCAAACAGGGAAAGAAATTTCTGGTAGTAGGACATAAAGAACCTGACGGTGATTGTATAGGCAGTCAGCTTGCCCTCAGCAGCGTGTTACGAAGGCTGGGTAAAGAGGCTATTCCCTGTTCTGCCGGTCCCTTTAAGCGTTCTGAAATACGACCGTATCAGGATCGCTGCATCCTCCACATCAGCGCGAAAGAACGGGAGGGGGCCTGGGTTGTGATAATGGATTGTTCGGCGAGTTACCGTACCGGAGATCTTGCGTCTGCCTTGGAAGGGCTTCCTACGGCGATTATTGATCATCATGCCTCAGGAGCCTATGTCAAGGGAGCCACTGAAGGGGTTCTCTATATTGATCCTACGGCTCCATCGGTAACCTTTATGACCTTGGGGATCATTGAATCCTTGGGCTTGAGTCCTACTAAAGAAGAGGCCGAACTACTCTTGTTCGGGCTATGTACAGATACAGGTTTTTTTCGTCATGTTGACGAACAGGGGGCGGAAACCTTTGAATACGCTGCCCGGATGATTCGTGCGGGAGCGAGTCCTAAGCAGGTATTTCAACGTATCCACGGGGAAAAAAGTCTTCATTCCCGGATGCTCATGGGAATCCTGCTTTCCCGGATTCAAACCTACTTTGATGGACGCCTCGTGCTCACCACCGAGGCCTATGAAGAAACTCTGCGCTTCGGTTTGGAGGGGAGAGATTCAGACACCCTGTATCAAGTGCTCCAGGCGGTAAGCGGAGTTGAGGCCATCGTGATCATCCGGCAAGAAACCCCAGGAAACTGTACTTTAGGGTTTCGCTCCCGGGACAGGGTTAACGTGGCAGAAATTGCCGCCCAGTTTGGGGGAGGAGGCCATAAAAATGCCGCAGGATGCATCCTCCCTGGAACCATTGAGGCAATCCTTCCGCAGGTGCTGCGAGCCTTTGAAGGCAAACTATAGTCTGTAACCGTCTGGTACCTTTTATTGATAAAAAGCGCGAAAGAAAAATAGAAAATCAGAGAAATAGTGCAGAACCGATTGACAACATCCTTTAAAATCCGCATTGTTCCATATTAGTATTAAATACAGGTACTCTATATGTTCATGTTAAAAGGAGGTTGAAAGAGCCGTATTGAAAGGGAGCGACGTAGTTATCGAAGAGATTTCTAAATCCTTCGGGGACTTTAAGGTTTTGAATAACATTGGCCTGAGCATAAAAAAGGGAGAGTTTTTCTCTCTCCTCGGGCCCTCAGGATGTGGTAAGACCACCCTCCTGCGGATCATTGCGGGGTTTGAAAGTCCCGATGTGGGAACCCTTACCTTTGACGGGGTTGATGTATTGCCCTTGCCCCCTAACCGGCGGCAGGCAAATACGGTTTTTCAGAACTATGCCCTCTTCCCCCATCTTTCGGTCTTTGAAAACGTGGCCTTTCCTTTACGGATTCGAAGGGTTCCCAAGACTGATATCCCTTCACGGGTTACTGAATACTTAAAACTGGTACAACTGGAAGGGCATGCGTATAAAAAACCCAATCAGCTTTCCGGAGGCCAGAAACAACGGGTCGCCATTGCCCGCTCCCTCATCAATGAACCCCGGGTACTCCTTTTGGACGAGCCGCTCTCCGCACTGGACGCCAAGCTGCGCCAGCACATGCTCATCGAACTGGATCAGATCCACGACAAGATCGGTATCACCTTTATCTACGTTACGCATGATCAGCAGGAGGCCCTGTCGGTGTCGGATCGGATTGCGGTGATGAACCAGGGGGATGTATTGCAGGTGGGTACTCCCCACGAAATCTATGAAAGTCCAGCTACGGACTTTGTAGCCCGTTTTATCGGGGAGACCAATCTTTTCGACGGAATGGTGGCTTCCGCAGTGCTCATGCCTAAACCTGAACGGGAATACCTGGTGGAGCTGGATATTCCGGAGCTTGGAAGGATCAAGGTTACCACGGTGGATGAGGTAAAGCCCGGTCAGGAGGTGAGTTTTACCATAAGGCCAGAAAAGATCCTTATTTCCAAGGAAAAACCCGCCACGAAACGAGAGGACATAAACCTCTTTCAAGGAGGGGTGGATGAACCGATTTATTCAGGGTTTCAGACGAAGTTCTATGTAAAGGTGCAGAACAAAGTGCTTTTTCGGGTGATTAAGCAGCATGCTACGTATTCCGATGAGGGGCCGGATATCCTGTGGAAGGATTCGGTGTTTCTTTCTTGGAGCGCCAATGACGGCTATATTGTTGAGGTAAAAGCATCATGAGCGGCCTAGGTAAACGGAATTACGGTTTCCTCTATTCGTCGCTCCAGACGTTCTGGTTCACGCTCTTTTTTCTCAGCCCTCTGCTCATCATCGTGGTTTACAGCTTCCTCAAAAAAGGGCTTTACGGTGGGGTGCTGGGGGAATTTTCCCTGGACGCATACAAAAGCCTCGGGAATCTGAACTTCATCCTGATTACCCTCAGGACTATAGGGACTTCTCTAGCCGCCACGGTAATAACCATTCTCATTGCCCTGCCTTGCGGTTATTTCATGGCTAAAAGCCAGAACCAGACGTTCCTCTTGCTGCTCATCATCATCCCTTTTTGGACCAATTTCCTCATTCGGGTGTTCGCTTGGATGAATATTTTGGGGAATAACGGCTTCTTAAACGAATTTCTGATGCGTTTTGGGCTTATCCATGACTACATTCATTTTCTGTACAACCAAAAAGTGGTGATTCTGGTCTTGGTTTATATGTACTTGCCCTATGCGATCCTTCCTCTGTTTTCCACTATTGACAAATTCGACTTTTCCCTGTTGGAGGCGGCCCGAGATCTGGGGGCCACTCAACTGGAAGCCATGGTGAAAGTGCTGCTCCCTAACATCAGAAGTGGCCTTTATACCGCCGTGCTGTTTACCTTTATCCCCATCTTTGGCGCCTATGCAGTGCCCCTTTTGATGGGGGGTAAGGATTCCTATATGCTGGGGAATGTCATCGCGGATCAGCTTACCAAGTCTCGGAACTGGCCCCTGGCTTCGGCCTTTTCTATGGTTCTCACCCTGATTACCACTTTGGGAGTGCTGCTCATGTTGACCCTTCAGCAGAAGGACGCGGCCCGGAACGCGGATGTTTCTCATGGGAACAGGGCAGTATCCCAACCCACGGTTCAGGAGGTGCATCGGTGAATAACAAAAAGCTGATTCACCATATCATCACTTCCCTTAAACCAGTGCTTCCTCAAGGAGAAGCTGCCCGCCACGCCAAGCGGGCCTACCGGACCCGGTTCTCCTTTTCCCAGACGGTTTTTATTGCCACCATTGGATTTCTCTTCCTTCCCCTGTTTGTGCTGATCTTGTATTCCTTTAATGCATCCAAGGGCATGAATTGGACGGGTTTCTCCCTGGTCTGGTACGAACAGCTTTTTTTTCATTCCCGGGATCTGTGGCGTTCCTTTTGGAACAGTATGCTCATTGCGGTTAGTTCCGCGGCCAGTGCCACCCTTATCGGTACCTTAGGGGCTATCGGGGTAAACTGGTACCGGTTTAAGCTGCGTAACTATGTGCAGACCATCTCCTTTCTTCCCATGATACTACCGGAGATCATCATCGGTGTGTCCCTTTCCATATTTTTTGCAGGTATCAAGATGCGCCTAGGGCTCCTGACCATATTTATCGCGCATACCACCTTTAACCTGCCCTTTGTGTTTCTCATGGTCATGGCCCGGTTGGATGAATTCGATTTTTCGATCATCGAAGCTGCCCATGATCTGGGGGCCAACGAAGGTCAGACGCTCTTGAAGGTAACCATCCCTATCTGTATGCCTGGTATTGTGTCGGGTTTCTTAACCGCAATCACCATCTCCCTTGAGGATTTTGTGATTACCTACTTTGTGGCAGGCCCTGGCTCGTCAACCCTGCCCTTGTATATCTATTCGGCTATCCGGTTTGGAGTTTCTCCGGTGATCAACGCCTTATCCGTGGTGATGATCCTGGGGACGGTGCTCCTCACCTACCTGTTGAGGAATTTCCTCAAATATATTGCAGCTAAATAGCCGTCTACTTACTGATGCCGTTTCCGTCTGAGGCTTAGGAACAGGAACCTATCCCAGGCGATACGGGGGGATTAGGATAAAACAGTCCCCTATATAAAGTGGTTTTGTGGCGAAGGGACCGCCTTCTCCACACAAGGAGGAAAAGATGAAGAAAATACCTGTAGGAATCCCAGTCCTACCCTGGCCAGAGTTGCGGGGAAGGCTGGGTATAGTGGGGTTTATGACCATGCTCATTACCGCAAGCCTCTGCGCAGGTGGAGGCAAGCAAGATGCGGATAAACTCTATATCTACAACTGGACGTATTATACCCCTACGTCGATTATTGAGCAGTTTGAAAAGGAATATGGCGTTAGGGTTATCTATGATGAGTTTGCCTCGAATGAGGACATGTACGCCAAGATTCAGGCCGGGGGCAGTGGTTACGATCTCGTGTTCCCCTCTGGGGATTACGTGTCTATTATGAGTAATCAGGGCATGTTCGAAAAAATTGACAAGTCCAAGATCCCCAATCTAAAAAACATCGATCCCTTGGTTTTACAAAAAGCCACCTATGATCCTTCCATGGAATACAGTGTACCCTATTATTGGGGGGCTGCGGGGATAGCGGTGAATACTGCCAAGGTACCTAACTTTGAAAAAAACTGGTCCATTTTTAGCCGTAAAGATCTCCAGGGCCGAATGACCATGCTTGATGATATGCGGGAGGTCATAGGAGATGCGCTGGTACATCTGGGGTATTCGGTAAACACCAAGAACCCCGCAGAGATTGAGGCGGCCAAGAACCTGATCAACCAGGAATGGAAGCCGAACTTAGTTAAGTTTGATGCAGAGGCCTTTGGTAAGGGCTATGCCAACGGGGATTTCTGGGTGGTTCAGGGCTATGCAGAAGTGGTATACGAGGAGATCGCGGATAACGAGCAATTAAAGCAGGATACGGTCTTTTTTATACCCAGCCAAGGAGGACCTGCCTACATCGACAGTATGTGCATTTTGAAAGGTGCAAAAAACAGCGACCTGGCCCATAAGTTTATCGACTTCATCCATCGACCTACCATTTACGCGGAATTTACCGACTATTTCGGGTTTCCTGCAACCGTCAATGTTCCTGCCCGGCAATACCAGAAGATTACACCCTATTACCGGGCCGAAGAACTGGCCAATACCGAACTGAAAGATGACCTGGGAACCACGTTGGATCAGTATAACGATGCATGGTTTAACTCAATCCGCATAGGGGATTAGTCAGGTATACCACCGTACCTTTGAGGCTAGAACCGGGGAGGAACTCCCTCTCTGGTTCTAGCCCCTCATGTACTTCAAAGTAATACCGTGGAGGCTATCTTCTGGGCAGTACCCGGCTCGGTCAAGTATGCAATAATCCCCGTTGCCCAGGCTCCCGCAGTTCCTGCCCCGCGGCTGGTGATGATGTTTCCATCAACCACCACGTTGTCTTCTGACCACTGGGCACCGGAAACCTCGGTTTCCATGCCGGGAAAACAGGTAAAACGACGGCCCTGTAAGAGACCCAAGGGAAAGAGCACTACCGCAGGGGACGCACAAATGGCAGCCACTAACTTTCCCGCTGCAGCCATATCCTTTACAAGCTTGTTCACGGTTTCAGAGGCAGCAAGATTGGACGCACCGGGCATACCTCCGGGAAGCAGCACTCCATCCCAAGAAGCGGCAGATACCTGCCCCTCTTTTGCCAATTCCTGCAGGCTGGTATCCGCCAGGGTCAATAAGCCGTGGGCTCCCAGCACCTGCAAACCCACGTCTCCAGAAGCGATGGACGCCACCTTTACCTCAATCCCAGCCCGGCGGAGGTAATCTATGGGGGTGATGGCCTCCACTTCCTCAAAGCCTTTAGCCAAAAGAACCAATACCTTTTTCGACATACCTACTAACTCCTTGTAATATACGTTTCGTAACCTTTTAATAGTGGGGCGGTTTCTGCTGGGGCATAGTTTCCAATTCTTGGGAGATATGCAAGAGCCTGGCCTTCATAGCCCGATGTTCCCCTTGGAGCCGGTCAAACTCAGCATTTCCCTCCAGCACCGTACCTTGAAGCTCAGTTACGAAATCTTCCAGGTATGCAAGTTTCGTTTCAAGCGATTCCAGCCGCTCCTCAATCCGCTTAAGCACATAACAATACCGCGCAAGCCCCGGTTTTTTATTGCGTCTTACCATAGGTTCCTATTTATATATTACTATCTATGACCCTTGTCTATCCATAAAAAATACATATAATGCAGTATATAAAGAAAAGAACCGTTACCTTGAGGTGGAAAAGCTCAAAATTAAAACAAGAGAGGGATGTCTATGAGTGAAACCTTTGATTTTTCTATTGAAGAACTGGGGAAGCGTAATATTAAATCGCCGATTGTTATGTCAAATGTTAAGGGTGATTTCATCGCTAATTATGTTACCGACGATCAATTTATGCGGCTGAGTGCAGATGTAACCCTGGGAGATCAAGCGCGGGTTGAACGGAATCAGGTTTTTGAATATGCAGGACCCCGGGAGATGATCTATTTCATGCCTGCCCATGTTCATGCAGGTATCGTCAGTTGTGGCGGCTTGTGCCCAGGGATCAACGATGTGATCCGGGCTATTGTCCGCTGCTTGTGGTACCGCTATGGGGTACATCGGATTACGGGAATCCGCTATGGTTATAAAGGGTTCTTGCCAGAGTACCAGTACCCAATCCGGGAATTGAATCCGGACAATGTGGATAATATCCATAAGTTGGGGGGGACCTATTTGGGAAGCGCTCGGGGAGGGGGCAAAGAGGTAAGTAAAATCGTAGACGCCATGGAACAGCTCAACCTTAATATGCTCTTTACTATTGGCGGAGACGGCACCCAACGGGGATCTTTGGATATCGCCGAGGAAGTAAGTAGACGAAAATTGAAAATTTCCATAGTGGGGATCCCTAAAACCGTAGACAATGACTTTGCGTTTATCCAAAAGTCCTTCGGTTTTGATACCGCAGTGACTAAGGCGGTGGATGTAGTCGCTGCCGCCCACATGGAGGCCAATTCACAGATTAACGGTATCGGCTTGGTCAAGCTCATGGGCCGGGAATCGGGGTTTATTGCCGCGCATACGGCTCTGGCTAGTCATGAGGTAAATTTTGTGTTGATCCCGGAAGTACCCTTCAACTTGGAGGGCTACAACGGTTTCCTGCACCACCTGGAAGAACGGCTTAGAAAACGGAAACACGCGGTGGTGGTGGTGGCTGAAGGGGCCATGCAGGATCAGTTGGTTAAGGAAGTGAAAACCGATGCAGGAGGTAATCTCAAAATGGCTGATGTAGGCACCTATTTGCGAGACCGGATCCAAAGTTATTTTGACGAGAAAAAGATGGAGATCAACCTAAAGTACATTGATCCCAGTTATATTATCCGTTCCGCTCCAGCAGAGCCGGGAGATTCCATTTACTGTGAACGGCTGGGTAATGCCGCGGCTCATGCGGCCATGGCAGGGAAAACCAAGGTCATCATCGGCTTGGTAAATAACGAATTCGTACACCTGCCTATGAAGGCGGCTATTTCCCACCGCAGCCATGTGGATCCCGAAGGTAATCTCTGGCGGGATACCCTGGATGCAACCCACCAACCGACCCTCATGGTAAATCAATTCAACCAGTCGCCGGTAGCGAGCTGCTAAGAGGATGGGAATGACCTACGTAGCTCAAGGAGGAGTCCAGGCGGATCTTTCAGATCGAGTACTAGATGATCTGTTTTCCGAGGCATTGGCAAAGGCCCTGGATGATTTGGGCGATGCAGGGCCGCTGCTCATCCTGCCCCCGGATATAACCAGGATCCATTCCCGGGCAGGGTATTTTACGGACATGGCCTGCCGGGAACTTTTGAGAAATGACAAGAACCCCCTGGGTGCGGTTATGCCTGCTTTGGGGACTCATATTGCCATGACTAAGGGGGAATTAAGCCGTATGTTCCCCGGAACCCCGGCGGATACCTTCATTCCCCATGATTGGCGGCAGGATGTGGTTGAATTGGGCCGCTTGGAAGCAGACTGGATAGCAGCCGTTTCACAAGGCGCGGTCTGTTACGATTGGCCGGTGCAGGTGAACAAAGTGCTTCGGGATGGGGGTTTTTCCCTGATCCTTTCTATCGGACAAGTGGTACCCCATGAAGTGGTGGGTATGGCCAACCATGCGAAGAATATTTTCGTGGGAACCGGCGGCAAAGAAGCCATTGACAAGAGCCATTTTATAGGAGCTTCCTACGGAATGGAGCGGATGATGGGCCGAACCAATACCCCGGTTCGAGCTCTGTTTGACGAGGGGATGCGCCGTTTCGGAAACCGCTTGCCTCCTATTCTCTGGGTTTTAACCGTGGTAGGTGCCCGCACTGATG
Organism: Treponema sp.; assembly: GCA_031266255.1. Classification (GTDB taxonomy): domain Bacteria; phylum Spirochaetota; class Spirochaetia; order Treponematales; family Breznakiellaceae; genus JAIRLU01. Next base: position 1,432 of record JAISBK010000074.1, on the reverse strand, counting down.
CAGAAGCCGTGGCTACAGGTAAAAGCCGAGGGTCCTTGGCGGTTCGAGGGCTGTATATCGGGTTTGGCCGGGACTGTTTTGAAGCTGCTGCCGCGCTTGCCCAAGAGGTGAATGTAGCTATTCTGGATGAGCCTATCAAAAAAGCGGTGGTGTACTTGGATCCAGAAGAATTCCGCAGTACCTGGCTGGGAAACAAGGGCATTTACCGGACACGTATGGCTATGGCTGACGGCGGGGACTTGCTGATCCTGGCCCCTGGTCTGGAACGCTTTGGAGAGGATCCTGGAAATGATACTCTTATTCGTAAGCACGGCTACCGGCCTGGAAAGGTCATTCAGGAGAATGTGCGGCAAGACCCGGATCTTGCCGCAAGCCTTTCTGCAGCAGCCCATCTTATTCATGGTTCTAGCGAAGGCCGGTTTACCGTGCGTTACTGTCCAGGTCCGGGCTTGAGCCGGGATGAGATCGAAGGGGTAGGTTACCAGTGGGGGGATCTGGCAGAAGGTTTGTCCCGTTACGACCCCAAGACCTTGGGGCTGGGGTGGAATACCCTAGCCGATGGGGAACGGATTTTCTTTGTACCCAATCCTGCCTTGGGTCTTTGGGCTGAGAAAACCCGGTTTTATCCAGAGCCTTAAGCGCATACCCCGGAGCGCTTAAGACGGTATCAGGATAAACGCATAGAAATTCCCCCAGTCCCCCAGTCTCCCATCTGTGGTATACTCTCTACCGGGAGAGGAACATGGCCAAAAAAAGCGCAAAAATAATCGAAATCAAAGAAATGAGGGGAGAAACCGGCCTCATCATCATCGAACACGTCGGTATAGACCCCCTCATAGAACTGCGGAAGGAACTGGAAACCCGGGAAGACATGCGGTTTGAGCCCTATGTGGAACATCTGTTATCGGACATTGTAATGATAACCCTGCTGGCGGTCATGGCACAGGCAAATGAATGGAACGAGATAGCGGAGTTTGCCCGGATGAAAGCGCCCTGGTTGAGGCGGTTTCTGGTCTTACCCCACGGGATACCCTCCCATGATACCATTCAACGGGTGATGTCGATGATAGACGGGAGGGTTTTATACAGCCTCTGTATCTAATTTCTGATTCGACGGCTGGATATTCTTTCGGCAACGGCCCGGGAGCGGCGGTTATTACGAGAACCGGGGATAGGGGAAGGGGAGGAAGAGCCGAAGGTACTGGCGATAGATGGGAAGACGAGCCGGGGGAGTAAACGGAGCAAGAGTGACCGGGACGCCGTGGGTTCGATGTATACGGTCAGCGCGTATTCGACGGACCGGGGTTTGTGCCTGTCGGAAGTGGTGGTAGAGGAGAAAACGAACGAGATACCGGCGGTGAGGGAATTGGTGGACATCACGGAGGTGCGGGGGGGTGTGGTAACCAGGGATGCACTGAACACGCAGAAAGAG
>JAISBK010000056.1 GCA_031266255.1 Treponema sp. | reverse complement strand
ATTACGAGAAGAAATGCAATCCTGGTGGAATACCGATGGAGTGTATTATGATGCAATACCCGCGCATGGTATCCAAGATAAAAACGAAGAGTTCCCCTGGGCAAGTTTATTTTCCTCGGCCTCTCAGATGGAGACAAAGGTTCTCGATGTGGGTACTGGAACAGGATTTGTGGCCTTGCTTGCCGCAGAGCAGGGGTTAGCAGTTACAGGCCTGGATTGGTCGGAAACCATGCTCTCCCAGGCTCGGCAGAAAGCTGCTATGCGAAGACTCGAGGTGCATTGGGTACAAGGGCTTATCGAAACCATGCCTTTCCAGGATAACAGTTTCACTTTGCTGTGTTCCCGGCATGTCTTGTGGACCCTTGTGGAGCCGGTACGAGTTTTTTGTGAATGGCGGCGGGTGTTACAGCCGGGAAGTAAGGTCTATGCCGATTACACGCCCCACCTGGGAGACCAGCATATCGGCTATCATTACCGGGAAGAAATCGAAAGAAAACTCCCCCTGAACCGTGATGTCTCTGCTGAGGCGCTTGCAGCATTATTCCGCGAAGCAGGATTCACGGATGTTTCCTTTGCTTCCTGGGAACGGAAATATATCCATGATGATACGGTGCGTACCAAACCGGTCTTCATGTTCACCTGTGTAAAATAACTTTTTTATTAAGCTGTTTGGTATCAAACAGTTCATTACAAGTACTTAGGAGATTTACGATGTTTTACAAAACCATACCAGCCGCGTTGCTTACGGTCTTACTTACCGGGGCCCCGGCAGATACCCTTTACGCCAAAGCCGGCGCGGATACCAAGTCTGCTGCTCCCGCGACGCAAGGGACATCCCAGAGGATTACGGTTCGGGATGATTCCAACCGTACTATCACCATCACTTTGCCCATCGAACGGGTCGCATTGCTGGATTCAGGCTTGGGAACCGCACTCTCTGCCCTGGGGGTCCTTGACCGGGTAGTGGGTAACCATCAGGCCCTCCAGAATAGGCTGTTCAGTTCAATTGCCCAGGTACCCATGGTTGCTACTTACGCAGAGATCAACTATGAGGCCCTCGCGGCGACCATGCCTCAGATCGTACTTTCTGCCACCAGCCATCACGGGTATGTAAGCGAAAGCGATCACCTGGACGAATTCGGTATTCAATTTGTCGCCTTGGATCTGCGAACCCCCAGCCGCATGCGTAATGATATCAAGATTCTGGGTCAGATTTTTCAACGGGAGGCCCAGGCGCAACAGATCATTGAGTTCTACGATAAATACCAGCGGCTTATTGACCAACGACTTGCTTCGGTTCCTGAAAGTCAGCGTCCCAAGGTATTTCTGGAGATGCATGCCGGGGCTTTTCATACCGGGAGTCCCCAGTCCCAGTTTTACCAGCAGGTTGAGTTAGCTGGGGGCATCAACATTGCCCGAGGCCTTGCAGATAATGCCCTGGCGGATGATACCGAAGTGAGTGCTGAATGGGTCATCGAAAAGAACCCAGACTACATTGTTCGGGAAGTTTCAGCTCTGGGGTTCACTGCCCAGGATATTACCCCCATCAAAGCGCTGTATGATGAGATTAAAGCCCGCCCAGGGTTTGGGAATATCACTGCAGTGCAAAAGGGAACTATTTTCCTGATTGGTAATGATATTCATTCCCGGCCAGGGTATATTGTCGGAGTATGTTACTTGGCCAAAGCCTTTTACCCCGATCTATTCGCAGACCTGGATCCCCAAGCAATACATCGGGAGTGGTTCGCCATTGCCCACCCTGGCTCTGATTTGGAAGGGATATGGACCTATTCGGAGTAGCAGAATAGAGTACGCAGAGGAGGGAACGCATCTCAGTAATACCTCTGCATAAACTGCTGAATAAACTCCTCAATGAGGCTGTTACAAAATATCCAATGTTGAAACAGCCTCAAATACTAAAATTAAAGAAGGAACCTTTGGCTAAACTAATACCCATAGCGCAAGTGTCTGTTCCCGTTTCTGAGGACGCCCGTTCCCGATTGGGGCGGATTTATCTCGCTCATACCCGGCGGAAGTTGCTCCTCATCTTTGGCATGGTGGTGCTCCTTGGCTTGCTGTGCCTGTTCGGTTTGTCCGTAGGAGGTGCGTCCTATTCGGTTGCCCAAAGCTGGGAAGCCCTGCTTGCCGGTCCTCCGATTAAAGGTGGCGAGATAAACATACGCCATCAAATCATCTGGATCTTACGGGTACCCCGGGTCCTCATGGGAGTAGTAGGGGGTATTGGTCTTGCGGTATCAGGGCTTATGATGCAGACTATCCTTCGCAACCCTCTAGCCTCTCCGTATACCCTGGGGATATCTGCGGCAGCCTCTTTTGGCGCGGCTCTGGGAATCATCTCCAAGATAAGCCTTGGGGCGGTTCTTTTCCCTGCCGCGGTCCGTCAGGATATCACGATCATCAGCAATTCCTTTATCTTTACCCTTATCTGTACCTTCCTTATCTATTTTCTGTCAAAGCTCAAACGGGTAAGTGCGGAGACGATCCTGCTCTTTGGAGTGGCCATGATGTATGTGTTTGAAGCCGCGACATCTTTTATGCAGTACCTGGGAAACCCGGAAGAACTGGCTGAATTGGTGTATTGGATGTTCGGTAGCATGTCCAAGGCAAGCTGGATTAAGCTCCAGATCACTACGGTATGCGTAGTCTTTTGTGTACTGCTATGCTACCGGCAGGCGTGGAATTTCAACTCCCTTATGCTGGGGGATGAATCCGCTCAAAGTATCGGTATTAATGTGGAGGGGCTTCGGATCCTGGGCTTGCTTCTGTCCTCGTTTATGACCGCGGTGATCGTGAGTCTCCTGGGGCCCATCGGCTTTATCGGCTTAGTGGGTCCCCATATTGGCCGGATGCTTGTGGGAGGTGATCATCGCTTCCTGATACCCATTACCTGCCTTGCCGGGGGGATGCTCCTTGTGCTGGCGGATACGGTTTCCTGCATCATCCTCGCCCCGGCTATTGTACCGGTAGGAATTATGACTTCCTTTGTAGGGGTGCCCCTGCTCATCTATCTCATTGCCAAAAGGAGGAAAGAACATTGGTAAGCCTTCATATAGACCAGATCAGTTTTCGTTACCAGTCCCATGAGGTGTTTAGCGGAATAAGCCTGGATGCCCAGGGCGGTCAGATTGTAAGCCTCGTAGGTCCCAATGGGGCTGGCAAGACCACCCTGCTCAAGTGTATCAACCGGCTGCTTCCCCTGAAGGAAGGTACGGTACAACTCGATGGTCAGGATCTTTCAGAATTGAGCCGGGCTGAACTGGCAAAGCGTACGGCCTATGTTCCCCAGGCAACGGTTTCCAATTTTCCCATTACGGTTTTTGATACGGTCTTATTAGGCCGTAGGCCTTATCTAAACTGGAAACCTCAGCAGTACGATCTGGACCTGGTGATGGATATCATTGAACGAATGGATCTCAGAGGCCTTGCCATGCGGGATTTAGGAGAACTCTCAGGGGGTGAACGGCAGAAGGTACTGGTGGCCAAAGCTATGGTTCAAGAACCGCGACTGCTCTTGTTTGATGAGCCAACCAGCTATCTGGATTTGAAATACCAGCTTAAGATCATGCAGTTCATCAGGGATCTTATTGATGAAAAGCAGATATGCGCCCTTATCACCACCCATGACCTGAATCTGGCACTTCAATTTTCTGACCGTCTCGTAGCGCTGAAAGATGGCAAAATAGTAGCGGAAGGAAGTACCGCTATCCTTAGCGAAGCGCTTATCCTGCAGGTCTACGGGGTTGAAGCCTCCCTGCAACATTACCAGGAACAGCCCTTTATGATTCCCTTGCGGGCAATGCCCTAGGATTTTGAAAGGTGAAGGAATACAGACCGCCCTTTCAAACAACACCCATCAATCCTGACGAATCTTGAGTTTGTTAAGGGCCGCCGTATTCTGATCTAACGACGTTTGCGTAACCATGTTATGCTTCTTTTTTCTCAATATGTATACAAAAATCATATTTTTCTATTTCATAGTTATCATGCGTAATACTAATAACCGTTTTTTGCTTAAAATACCTCTTTATGAGCTTAACAGAAAATTCCTTGGCCTTATCATCGAGATTTGAAAAAAATTCATCAAGAATAACAATGGAAGGGTCTTGTAATAGTATTCTACATAAAGCGATTATCTTTTGCTGTCCTAAAGACAATCCAACTTTCTTTGTATTGATCAACTCATCATAGTCATGAATTTCTTTATTAAATAAATGCTTTAAATAAGAATCTTCTTTTAATGCAGACCAATAATGGTTGTTATTTTGACCAAATAGCGTAATGTTGTCTTCAATCGTTCCCTCTAAAAACAATGGAGTTTGATGTACTATACCTATTCTTTTTCTAACATCATACACGGAATACTCATCAATATCAATGCCATTGAGAAAAATGCAGCCATTTGTTTTTTTATAAATACAGGTAAGCAGGCGAGTAATAGATGTTTTACCCGATCCATTCCTGCCCACTAAAGCCACTTTCGATCCATAATGTATGGTAAATGATATTTTGTCTAAAATAATTTTTGATTTAATTTGCAGAGAGACATTTTCAAAAACAATATCAAATTCTTTTGGTAAAGAAAAATTCGACTTGTCAGTTTCTCTTTGTATAGTAAATATATTTTTTATACTTTGTTTTAGCTCATTATATTTTATGAGGTCAGCGTTAAAATTGCTTAAATATTGAATAGATGGGACAATAACTTGAAAATATGAATAAAAGGCTATTAAAGAACCGATTGATATTTTGTTTATAACAATATAGTTAATTCCTATAAAGAAAATAATGACCATAAAGATATTGCTCACAAATTCAAATGTATTATTTATTGCCGCACTAAGCGTATCTAAGACTACAATTCGATGCGCAAATCTCCCTGAAAATATTTTGAAAGAAGAAACATATTTTGATAAAACGTTATTCGTTTTTATTTGTTCTCTATTTTGATAATCATGATCGATAATAGTTATTTCTTCATCATTGAGAGATTTATATTCTTTGAAATTTTTTTTCATGTATTTTGCTGAAAATAATAATACCATAAAAAGTACCGGTACTATTAAAATAAAAATGAAAGCAAGCTCTGTATCCATTCTAAATAAAAGAAAGATAATAATTACAATTTTTGACCCATTAAATATATAGCTTGGCAGAGAGCCCATTTCTAATTCTGCAAGCGTCGGTAAATCATATTTAAAATAATTAATAATACTTCCCGCATTAAAATTGCTTAGTGAAGCGTAGTTTGAAGTTAAAAGGTTATAATAAATATTGTTTTTCTCGTTTTTTTGTACCTTTTGAATAAAATAATTAAAAATGTATGACGAAAACATGTAAAAAACGCTATTGATAACTACCACAATACTAAGATGCACCAACAACTTTTTTACCATATCATACTGTTTATCGGTGATGTTATCAATTATTAATTTCAAATAATTGGGCAATACTATGGTTAATATGCTTCCCAAAAATAGCGATACGGATATTACCAGAATATATAGTATGTTGGTCCTATTTTTTAATTTTTTTAAAAGCAGACAATAATTCCTTATGCTATGCTTAACTCAGACCGGATCAGAACGCCGCAAATCACTCACCATAAGCTGCGGGGTTTCAATACCATTAAACCAATTCCGGGAAATCTTAAACACCACATCTACCGTATCGTTTATATCAAAGTCCCGTTTTACCTTATCCGCAGCCTGCCAGTACACCCCAGGCCATTTATGTTTTCCCGCGTCCAAGGTGAGTTTTACATGTTTGGCTTCAGTCTTTCCCATAAAGGTGATGTCCGTCACTTTGAGCGCTCGGGCCATAAAGGTGAGCGGTTCATTACCGGTTCCATAAGGCTCGAAGCGGTCTATCACTTTGAAAATATCCGGCGTAAGATAGGAATGGGGCAACTCCGCGTCAACGGCAATGGCCTCTTCGTCCTCCGTTACGGAAAACTCCATACCCCGAGACACCATTTTTAGACGCTCAAGAAACCGTTCCCACTGAACCCGTTCCATGCTGAAACCCGCCGCATAGGTATGTCCTCCCCAGTCAATGAAAAGATCCGCGCATTGTTCGAGCAAAGACCTCAGATCATAGCCTTTTACCGACCGGAGAGAACCGGTCAGGGTATTTTCCCCAAAGGATACCACGAGAGCCGGTACCTTAAACCGGTTTACCAAGCGATTTGCCATGATCCCGGTAATACCCCGGTAGATTTCCTCTCCAGAGGCCAGCACTAATTTACCCCCATAGGTCTTGAGGCTCGCTTCAGCCAATGGTTCTATAAGGGTCCAGGCATCAAGTCCCAATTTTTTCCGTTCTTCATTCATCGCGAGCAATTCTCCGGCCAACTGATCCCGCTTGAGCGGGTCTTTCTCAAGAAACAGGGCCACCGCTTTATCCGGGTTTCCCATACGGCCTGCCGCATTGATGGCAGGTCCTAATTGCCAGGAAATATCCGCGGTTCCCAGACGCCGCCCGGCAAACCCCAGCTTAAAGAGGAGGTCTGAAAGACCGGGCCGGGGCGTTTTCTGCAAGGCCTCAATGCCGGAACGAACAATGATCCGGTTCTCATCTCTCAAAGGCATGATATCCGCAATGGTTCCGATACTTACCAGCTGCAGATCCGCCGCATCTTCAGCAGTAAAATGGTTCTCCCGCCGCTGGATAAACGAGGTAAAGAGACTGATAAACACATCGAGTTCGCTTATTTCCTTACCGGTATACCGGGCGATCCGGGAAAGTTCTTTGCTCCGCACGAGACTCTTCCCGGCAACCTGGGGAATCTCCTTACCGATTTCCGGAGCAATATCCAGCATCTGCACCTCAATCCCGGGGCCGAATATCTTTGCGAGCATTTTCTTTTGCAATGCCCCATCCCAGACGAGGATCTGCTGACCCTCAAGGAAACTGGGCAGCCTCGTATCGGTAATACGTACCATGCCGGGAATCACCGTTTCAATAAGCCGGTCAACAAGCGCCAGGTTCCGCATCTTCGCAATCTCAATACTGTACGCATCGTTAGTGGGCCGGATAGTAAGCAGGCAGATCGGCTGGCCATAAAGCTCACTTTTCAGGGCAAAACGCAGTGCGGAAACCAGTTTATACGCCACCCCACAGCCCGCTAAATCCCTGAAACTATACCGTGAATCCCCTAGTTTAGGGTTCACGATAGTCAATGCCGGCGGTAGTTCTTCCTGGGGATTGTGATGGTCGGTGATGATCACATCAATAGACCGTTCATTAGCAAACGTTATTTCCTGATGGTTGGATATCCCACAGTCCACGGTGATGATAAGGGTCCCTGAATCCGCTCCAAAGTCCTCTACCGCCTTACGGGACAGGCCGTAAGGCTCATCCCCCATGGGAAGACGCCAACTCACCTCCATACCAAGGCTGCTGAGAAAACTCGCCACCAAGACCGTACTGGTAATGCCGTCCACATCCCGGTCACCGAAAACCAGAACCTTTTCTCCCTCTTCTTTTGCGGCCAAGATCCGCTCGACCGCATCTTCCATACCCGATAGTTCAAAGGGGTTTCGTAAATGCCGGGGGTCTGTTTCGAGAAAATACCGAATCTCCTCTCCTTGGATGATACCTCTCCTCAGGAGTATCGAGGCGGTCAGTAAATCACAGTCATAGGTTGCAGCGAGTTGCTTCACTTCATCTTGAGGTATATGTTTCTTTTCCCACTTCATTTTTTTTCCTTACTTTTCATTCGACTTACTTAACTATCGATATCCCGATCTTGTTTAGAGTGGGGTCCCTCATATTTTATCGAATGCATGTTACCTAATTTCTTTTAATACCAATTTCCGGGGGGTCGGCGGGATTTCTGCATATTCCACTGCATCTTCCAGTTGCGGGATGGCTGCGGCCAGGGAAGCCTCATCTGCAGCCCAGATGGTCATGATCCGCTCTCCGGGAACTATCCGGTCTCCCCGTTTTTTATGGAATTGCACCCCGGCAGTAGGACTTACCGGATCTTCGGTACGGTTCCGCCCCACCCCGAGCAGGATTCCTGCATGGCCGATTTTCCAGGCATCGATCCGGGAAATATAGGGGCCGCCGGAAGCCTTGATTTCGGCGCTACAATCCGAACGGTACTTCCCGCACATTTCCAGGAACTGTTTTGGATCACCCCCCTGGCAGCGGATATTTTCCAAGAACAGCTGCCGGGGTTTCCCGCTTGCTAAGGCAGCTTCGCATACCTGGCGGCCTTCTGCGGCATCCGCCGCCTTAGCTCCCAATACCGCCATACGGGCCGCCAGCTCAAGGCTTACCTCCATGAGATCTGCTGGACCTTTTCCTTCAAGGCAATCTAGGCTTTCTTCTACTTCCAAGAAATTCCCCACCTTGGTTCCTAGGGGCTCGTTCATATCGGTAAGCAGGGCTATGATCTTTTTCCCCATCATTGCTCCGGTGTTGACTAACGACCGGGCCAGCTTCTCCGCTTCCTCCGGTTCTTTCATAAAAGCCCCCGACCCGTATTTGACATCCAGGACCAAGGCATCTGCCCCTTCAGCTACTTTTTTGGCCAAGATACTGGCGGTGATAAGGGGAATGGATTCCACCGTACCGCTTACATCCCGGAGCGCGTAAAGCAGCCGGTCAGCAGGAACCATATCCTTGGTTTGACCGGTCATGGCATACCCGGTTTTGTCCAGGATTTCCCGAAATTCCTGGGCCTGCAGGGTAGTCCGGTAACCGGGAATCGCCTCGAGTTTGTCCAGGGTACCTCCGGTATGCCCCAAAGCCCGGCCAGACATCATGGGATCTTTGATGCCTAATGAGGCAATAAGAGGCGCCACGATAAGGCTGGTCTTATCACCCACCCCGCCGGTGGAGTGTTTATCCACAAAAGGGCCGGTTATACCGGATAGATCCATAATCCCCCCGGATTGCAGCATCACCTCGGTTAAGCTCGCGATCTCCGCAGGGCTCATCCCCTGAAAAAACACGGCCATGGCCCAGGCCGCGATCTGGTAATCCGGGATTTCCCCGGCTACATAACCGTGAATCAGAAACCGGAGCGCTTCCCGGCTCAGTTCCTTTCCGTTACGTTTATCTATGATGATATCCACTGCACGCATGATGCTTGCTCCTTATCTTTAGGATGCTCGTCCCTTACACCCGATCCCAGGTTACAAGTCGCTTCCCCAAGGCCCCTGCTATGATGGCGGTAACCAAGGCCCTGGCTTGACCAAGAGAACGGGCATCCATAGTATACCGGATTGCTGCCCCGGGATCCTGGTTCTCCACTGCCCCGAGCCAGCGCCGTGCCCCAGGCCCCAAGGCTAAATAATTCCTGGCGGCCCCTGCACAAGAAGGACAATGGACCGTCCCCTCATAACTACTCCATAAGAGTAACCCATCCGGGGAGGCTTCACAAGTACAGGAAGCGCAGCGATTGATATCTGGTCGCAACCCCAGAAGCAAGACCCAGTTCCACAAAAAATGGACGAATATCCGGACGCATGAGCTTTCATCCGCGCAGTCCAGGGCATCCAAGGTGCTGCCGGTAAGATCCAAGGCCCGGTCCCAGTTCCCTCCACTGCCTTGAGACTCCAGGATGGTTTCCAAGATGGCTCCTGCGCTCATGGTCCGCCGGTAATTTTCCCGGATTCCTGGTCTCCAGGATTGGACATCGAAATCAGTGAGTTTTCGGGAATCCCGAACCGGATTATGGTAAACCCAAAGTCTGCCCTGGTGAAAAGGAGATACCAAGGCACGGAACTTACTTTTTGGCCCCCCAAAAACCGTGGTCCTGATTATCCCCTCTTCCCTGGTTAAGCACCATGCCTCCCGATTTGCCTCCCCAGAGGGCCGTACCCTGAGAACCAGGGCTGAATAGATACGGTTACGCTCCATACCGTGATACTAGCACAAAAGAAAAGATGCGCAAAGGCAAGCACCTAAGCGTTTAACCGTTATTTTTTTATTTTACAAAAAAATGTGAAAATGCCCTAGACAAACAAAAATGAATGTGCTATAGATCAATACAAGTGCCTTTATGAACATTGAAGAAAGTTCGTAAGCACTTGGGCTGCAGATGAACCGGCTGATACCGGGGTATGATGCAGTGTATAAAAAACGGCATAATGCCGTTATAAAAAGGTAGTATTATTGTTGTGAAAATAGCTTGTAAGTCTTTACGTTGCAATGAATTATTGGGGGGGGGGGGGGGGGGGGGGGGGGGGGGGGGGGGGGGGGGGGGCGGGGGGGGGGGGGGGGGGGGGGGGTGGG
>JAISBK010000049.1 GCA_031266255.1 Treponema sp. | reverse complement strand
GCTGAGGAACAGGATAATAGCGCTGAAAAAAAGCGCCCGGTATGAAGGCGCGAATTTCACGCATTTCCGCGAGTTGCTTGAGGAGCGGGAGAGTATAGTCATAAGTTATACCACCCTGTCGAAGATACTCAAAGGCGCGGGGATGGTATCCAAACGCACGCACCGCGGTACTGGGAGAAGGTTTACCCGCCGGAAGCGGAGAAGCCGGTTCGGGGAATTGGTACAGGCGGACGCTACGCCTTTCGACTGGTTTGGCGACGGGGAACGACGGGCGCTTCACGGCTTTATTGATGACGCCACGGGGCGTATCATCGGCCTGTACCTCTGTAAAAACGAGTGCCTGGCGGGATACCTGGAACTCATGAGGCAGACACTCACCGGTTACGGCATTCCATTGGAATTGTACGCCGACAAAGCCGGAATTTTCTTCGTAAACACCAAAAAACAGGAAAACTGGACGGTGGAAGAGTGTCTGGCCGGGAAGGCGCTCACCAAAACCCGGTTTGGTGCAATCGCCGACAAACTCGGTATCGCCCGTATTTCAGCGCATACGCCGCAAGCCAAAGGCCGTATAGAGCGTCTATGGGGAACATTACAGGACAGGCTGCCGGTATGGTTCGCACTCAACGGCATTACCGGTACGGAACAGGCCAACGCCGCCCTCCCGGCTTTTATCGCCAAATACAACGGCACATTCGCCGTTCCGCCGGAATCCGGTGAAAACGCCTTTGTCCCCATGGACGAAAAAGATGACCTTGACACGCTGCTGGCCGTCCGCCATGAACGGGTCACCGACAACTGCGGCTGCTTCTCGTTTCAAAACTTCACCTTTCGCATAGTCGCCGACAGACCGGTGGCTAAAAAGAAAATACAGTTTTTATTCAGCGAGAAAACCGGCTTTAAGGCGTATTACGACAAGCGGTATTATCCGGTCGAATTACAGGGATTGACCAAGGGCCGAAAAGATACGCATTTACCGGACGTAACGAAACTGCTGCTCCAGAAATACTATTTTTCGGACGGAAAGGGTCCGGGTTCGGCGGTCGCCTGACGGGATAGGGTGACATAATCCCTCGTGAATTTAGGCTGTTTGGAGGTGACATTTTCGCCGGTTATTGACAATCTTTTGTGTCAAAGAAGCGCTTATTGATGTTGTTTAAGAACGCCCTAATCGTTAAGGCCCAGGCGTAAGCGCGGCAGGATGCAGCCGCCCAGGTTAGGTGTAAACGTCAACTCTGCCTAGGGGCGAGTATCCACCTAAGCGATAAAAGGATGTTTGCAGATTTTTTAATGAGTTATATTGGGATTCTAGGCGCCCTATTTCTTTTTCGTATCCTCCGGTATACGATCTTTTTTGGTCATAGTTATTTACCCTGTTTTTGATCGTATTGAAGAACGAATCAATTAAATCCCGAATCAAAGGGATAAGATCGCTAATGATAAAATTAATCGAATCAGTAACACAATGTTCTTTTATTATTTTTTTATCACCCTTCGTAGCGTTCAGAGCACTTTTGAAACCTACTACTCCAATAACCGGACCTACTCCAGGAATAACAAAAGATAAGGTTAGGGCTGCTAAACCCGTTGCTAGTGCTAATCCAAAATTGCCGTCTGAATGGGTTATCGTATACGCTTTGGGGAAAACCTTGTTTTTAAATACTCCAGAAACATCGGTGATCAATACATCAAACCGTGCATCAGGGCAATCTTTTTCAACCATACTCCACCATGCTGTTCGGTGTATCGTATCTTCAAGAATAGCATTGATACTTTTCTTGGCAATTTCATTGGTATCATCGTGATATGTATCTTCCCAACTTGGCTTTAGTTTTAATTGCTCAAATGCATCTCTGATAGTGGGGTTAACCGAAGCGGAACATCCGCTTCCTTCTACAGGATGAGCATGGCATCCCCATAACTATAGAACCGATACTCTTCCTGGATTGCTGCCTGATACGCCGCGAGCATAGGTTCCCGGCCTGCAAACGCAGAAACTAACATGAGCAAGGTTGATTCAGGGGTGTGGAAGTTGGTAAACAACGCATCCACCACGTTGAAGGTATAGCCGGGATAGATAAAAAGCGCGGTGGTCCCTGCTCCTGGTTCAATACCGCCATTCTTCCAGGCCGATTCCAGGGTACGGACACTGGTGGTTCCCACCGCAATGATCTTGCGGCCTTCGGTCTTGGCCCGGGTAATCTGTCGGGCGCTTGGGCGGTCAATGCTGAACACTTCCTCGTGCATGGGGTGGTCCTCGATATACGCGGTCCGTACCGGAAGGAAGGTCCCCAAGCCCACATGGAGGGTAATAAAGACGCACTCAATGCCCCGTTGGGAAAGGGCTTCCAGGAGTTCCTTGGTAAAATGGAGTCCTGCGGTTGGCGCGGCAGTAGAACCGGTCGGTTTCGCATACACCGTCTGATACCGTTCTCTGTCCAACAGGGTGTCTTCCCGCTTGATGTAAGGCGGCAGCGGAACATGACCGTAGCGATCAAGCCAGGCCTCATCTACCGGCCGGTCAAACCGAAGCAGCCGATATACCCCGTCTTCTCCGGTAATTTCCCCTTCCCGTTCATCTGCAAAGAGATACCTGCTTCCCAACCGGCGGCGCTTGGTTCGTTGGGTCATGGTCAGCCAGGTATGATCATCCAGGGGTTTCAAAAGGAGAAATTCCACCGGCGTCCCCTGGGCCTTGGAGATCCCCAGGACCCGGGCGTTGCGAACTTTAGAATTATTAAACACCATGAGGGAACCGGGTTCCAAGAGATCCGGTACATCCGCCACCTGCTGATGCACCCAGCTTCCCGTACGCCGATTCAGTACCATAAGCCGACTGCTTCCCCGGGCTGCCGAAGGAAATTGGGCAATCAGGTGGTCGGGTAATTCAAAAGAGAAATCCGTTGGTTTCATCTTTATCCTGGATCATAGGCTTGGGGATATTGAGGTGTTTGTATGCCAGATCCGTTACCAGCCTGCCCCGGGGAGTACGCTGGAGCAGCCCTGATTGGATGAGGTAAGGCTCATAGTAATCCTCCAGGGTATCCACTGCCTCACCCACGGATATGGCCAGGGTTTCCGCACCTACCGGCCCCCCCTTGTACCGTTCGATGATGATTCGAAGAATCTCCCGGTCGTACTGTTCAAGGCCCAACGGGTCTATCTCAAGACGGGTGAGCCCTTCCTCCACCACACGCGAGGTAATGGAAGCCCCGGAAGCCCCTCCTAAGACCTGGGCAAAATCACGCATACGCCGAAGCAGACGGTTTGCCACTCGAGGGGTCCCTCGAGAAGATTTTGCCAGGAGTGAGGCGGCATCAGGATCAAGGGAAATCTTGAGAATCCCTGCAGAACGCCGGATGATGGCTTCCATATCCTCCTGTTCATAAAAGGAGAACCGGCAACTTATTCCGAAACGGCTTATCAAGGGACTTGAGACATTCCCGGCCTTGGTGGTAGCCCCCACCAAGGTAAAGGAGGGGATAGGGATCCTGATGGTTCGTGCACTCGGGCCTTGGCCGATGATCCAGTCCAACTCATAATCCTCCATGGCAATGTACAGCATTTCTTCCATAGCCGGTTTCAGTCTATGGATCTCATCAATAAAAAATACCGTTTTATCAGTTATGGTGGTGAGGATCCCTGCCAGGTCTTTTGGCTTGTCCAGGGCCGGGGCAGAAGTAACCTTAAAATCCGCCCCCAATTCATGGGCCACCACTTGGGCAAGGGTGGTCTTCCCCAGTCCTGGAGGGCCAATCAGAAACAGATGATCTAGGCTTTCGTTACGCTCTTTGGCTGCGGTGATGAAGATCCCCAGGTTTTCCTTTAGCGCGGCTTGGCCTACGAATTCCTTGAGGTTTTGGGGGCGCAGGGAAACGTCCCGGGCATCTTCAGGGAGCACTTTTTCCGCGTGTACCACTCCAGGATCATGGTCCCTTTGAGGAGTGTTACTGCGGCTTTTTCCTTGAAGGTCGTTCGGTTTTAATTTTTCCATGCTTCCCCAGCTTCCCCCAGCACCCCTTACTGGGTAACGAACTCCTTACCTCGGTTTTCCAATACCTTTAAAGAAGAGAGGTTGATACAGATATAGGGGTAGCCGTCTTCTTCATAAGCCCCCAGCACGCCGATGGCCTCTACCCAATCGTCTTCCGCGGGATAAACCGCATCTACCTGGTCCCACATCACCTCAAAGCCCGCGTTTCCATCGGTTCCGCAACAGCCTGGGCCATACCGGATTACGAAGTAGTAAGGAGACTCGGTATCAGCATAGGATTGGACCTGGAAGATACCTTCCAATTTAATAGTTTTACCCAGGTATTCTTCAGGGTTAAGGTAGACATCGTTTGTTTGAGCTATGAACATCTTTTCTCTGATTTCCACGAGTCCCTGATTGGCTTGATATTGAGCATCCACCTTAACCAGCCGTTTAGTGGTCTCTTGGGTATCAGCCGGTAAACCTGCAATTCCTGCTTCACCGAATGAAGCGGCCGGGGATTCAGGCACCAGGAAGCCGCCGACGCTTGCTAGACTGCTGCCCCCTCCTGAAAAGACGGGGGCCAGCGTACCGTTTTTGTTGGTTCGTCCTGATAAGGCGGAACCTTGCTTGCCGTTACATCCGCTTACCCAAAGCACGCCCACACAAAGTAGGTATAGGCATAAAGTTCGGGGTAATCTCCGCATGTTTTTCATATTGTTATACTCCTTAAAGTAATGTATGGAACCAATTTCACCTAAAAAAAGCTACCATCTTCAAGCCCCCTGAGCTACCTTACAACGAATAGTACGGATGCCCCAAAACACAAAGAAGGCGGTTATATTCACCAGCACCACACTGGCCCCGGTGGGGGTGGCGTAGATATATGAAATTACCACACCGATCAGGAAACACCCCGCGGAAACAAACCCTGAACAGAGGGTAACCGTTTTGAAACGCTTGCAGAGGCGCATACTGGTGAGCGCAGGAAAGATAATAAGCGCGGAAATAAGCAGCGCCCCCATCATTCGCATGCCTAAAACAATCGTAACCGCGGTCAAGAACGCGATGAGCATGTTGTATATTCCGGTTTTGGTACCCGTTGCTTTGGCAAAGGTTTCGTCAAAGGTTACGGCGAAAATTTTATGATAGAAAAGGATAAACAAGGTTAACACCACTACCGAGAGGATGACACTGAGATACACATCGCTTTTACTCATAGCAAGGATACTGCCGAATAGGTAATTGCAGACATCGGTGTTCATACCCGTGGTCATGGAAATCACCACCACTCCGATGGCTAAGGCTCCGGTTGAAATCAGGGCAATGGCAGCATCCCCCTTGATCCGGGCGTGTTCATTCAAGCGCAAGAGGAGAAAAGCTGCCAACACCACAATGGGGATGGAGACGGTAAGCGGTGCCAAATGCACCGCCGTCGCAATAGCCAGGGCGCCGAATCCCACATGAGACAAGCCGTCGCCGATCATGGAATACCGTTTCAAGACCAGGCTTACCCCCAACAGGCTGGCGCAGAGGGAGACGAGAAAACCCACTAACACCGCCCGAACAATGAAGGTGTAAGAGAACATCTCCCCCACAATTACCACAAATTCAAGTGTATCCATCTTGTTCCTCCGGGGAGTTTCCCAGAAATTGTTTTCCCATAGGGGATTGGGTATATGCTTCGGCACTTCCCAAGAAAAGGGGCGTACCCTGTAAATGGAGTATACGCCCTGCATAGGTAATGGCCCGTTTAATATCATGGGAAACCATCACCACCGCCATCCCGGTTTCCTGGTTTATCTGTTCGATGAGCCGGTACAACTCTGCAGCAACCAAAGGATCGAGCCCTGCAGCAGGTTCGTCCAAGAGCAGCAACTTCCGGGCTGCACATAAGGCACGAGCCAGGAGGACCCGCTGCTGCTGTCCGCCGGAAAGTTCCCGGTAACAATGGTTCCGCAATTCCTGAATCCCCAAGCGGCTGAGATTTTCTGTTGCCGCGGCTTTATCCTGTTTGGAATAAAAGGGCCGTATTCCCCGTCCCCCTAGTCGTCCTGCCAACACCACTTCGTAAACCCCTGCGGGAAAATCCCGCTGTGCAGCGGTATGCTGGGGGAGATACCCGATTTCATTGGTTCTAAGCCCCTCTCCAAAGATAATGCTTCCCTCTTTGGGTGGCAATAAGCCAAGCATACCTTTCATCAAGGTACTCTTACCAGAACCGTTCTCTCCAACTATGCAGAGGTACTCACCGGTATGCACAGCAAGGTTGATCTTTTGAACCACCAGGGTACCATCATAAGCAAGAGCCAGATTCTGGCATGTGATAAGCGCCATTATCGTCCCACCATCCAGGGGGATACATATACATACGTCACGGGCTTAGTATAGGTATTCTGCTCGTACAATACAAGAGTGTTTGAGAGCATCCCAGAGTTGTTCGTATAGAATAGGAAAAAGAATCTTCGGCGCTCGTTCTTGACAAATCTTCTGTCAAGAAGGATAGTTAGAGCAATGGGAGATGATCCGCCAAATACGATGAATAATTCGTGGTAAGATATAGAAATAGGCTAACAAGAGGAGTTTGTTCGTGCAGTTGCAACGTCCTTCTTTGGTTCAAGAGCAACGATTAAAGATGAGTCCCCAGCTCTATCAGTCTATCAAACTGATGGAGCTTCCTATGCTCGATCTCCGGGAAACCATAGAAGCGGAAATTGAACGGAACCCTGCCTTGGAACTGGTGAAAGACCCCCTTACGGTTTCCCTAGAAGTGGTTTCCGGTTCCCCCAAGAAAGAAGAAGAGGACTATTTTGAAGCCACCTCTGATTCGGGGTTCATGCGTCGCAATGGGAATGAAGCTGCTGACAAACAGCATAAATTCATCGAAGGCGCACTCACCCGGTCTGAAACCTTACAAGAACATCTTTTATGGCAGTTACGACTTCAACCTATTGATGGAGAAACCCGGCGTGTGGGAGAACTGCTCATTCAAAACCTGGATAACGACGGGTTCCATACAGAACCGGTGAACCTGCTTTTACCAGGGGAACCGGTAACTCGAATACAGGCAGCTATGAAACTGGTGCAGTCCCTGGATCCGGTGGGTACCTGTACCGTGGACTACCGGGAATCCCTGGAGGTACAGATTGCCTTGCTCCCGGATGCCCCAGCGGGTATACGGGATGCCCTTTCGTATCTGGAACTCCTGGATCGAGGGAGGCTTGCGGAGCTTGCCAAGAAGTTGAACCGTACCCTGGATGAGACCCGGTATATTGATGAACGGATTCGAGCCTTATCCCCTTTTCCAGGCCGGCAATTCGCTTCTGGGGATACCCGGTATGTGGTTCCTGATGTGCAGGTTTTCAAGAAAGAAGGGGAATTCGTGATTCTCCTCAACCATGAAGAAATTCCTGTATTGGGAATCAATC
Source organism: Treponema sp. (assembly GCA_031266255.1). Lineage (GTDB taxonomy): Bacteria > Spirochaetota > Spirochaetia > Treponematales > Breznakiellaceae > JAIRLU01. The sequence continues at coordinate 4,522 of JAISBK010000049.1, read as the reverse complement.
CTTTTTTTATGCACATTTCTGATAAAAAAGCAGGAGATAAATCTACCCGGGATTTTGTCAAGGAAAACATCAAAGAGGCCCAGTGGTTTATCCAGTCCATTCACCGGCGGAACCATACCCTCCTGCGGGTTTCCCGGGCCATTGTTGAATTCCAGCGAGCATTTTTCGCGAATGGCCCTAAGTACCTGGCACCCCTTACGCTGCGGGATATAGCCGGAGAACTGGAGATTCATGAGACCACGGTTTCTCGGACTGCCAATGGTAAATACATGCAGACCGAGTGGGGGATTTTTGAACTCCGTCATTTTTTTACCAATTCCATAAGTGGAGCAGGTTCCGGGGGATCCCGTTTTTCCAAGGAGGGAGTCAAAGAAATAATCAAAGAACTCATATCTGAGGAGGATCGGCATTTGTCAGATCAGAAAATAGCCGAACTGCTTGCTAAACGGGGAATTCCCTTAGCCAGACGAACCGTGGCCAAATACCGGAATGAACTGGATCTGGGGCCATCATATACACGGTGAATAGGACTGGCTTATTTTTCTCGTTTTTCTTTACTATTTTCTTATATTATCTTTAAAATAACGATTTGTTATATGATTTCTTTCATAGGAGCTCGTATGAATATTGACATTAAGGCCGTTCATTTCACTCTGAAAGATGACGCCCGGGATTACCTGAATCGTAAACTGGACCGCATCCATAATGCGGAAAATATGATCATTGATCTCCTGTTTACGCTCACCAAAAACAAAGACTTCGCCGTAGAGGCAACGGTTAATTTCCGCTGGGGCGTATCGGTTCATCTCAAGGAAACTGATTTTGAACTCAACGCAGCAATTGATAAACTCCTTGATAAGCTGGACGCCAAGATAATTAAAGAAAAGGAAAAAGTTATCGATAAGCGCTAAGGCTGGGGTAAAAGGTCTGGGGATGGAGTGGAGGGGCCAAAAAAGCCCCTCCATCCTACCCGCTTTTGCAGCGTGGGGTTTATAAGGATATGGTTTAGTAGTCCATACCGCCCATGCCACCCATACCGCCGCCGCCGGGCATAGGGGCAGCCTCTTTTTTCTCAGGGATGTCGGTAATGGCACATTCGGTGGTTAGCAGGAGGCTGGCAATGGAAGCGGCGTTCTGGAGCGCAGAACGGGTTACCTTTGCAGGATCGATGATACCGGCTTTCACCATATCAACCCATTCCATCTTGGCTGCATCAAAGCCGATCCCGCTCTTCTCAACCTTGGCTTTGTCTGCGATGACCGCACCATCAAGGCCAGCGTTTTCTGCGATCTGCCGGATGGGTTCCTCAAGGGCACGTTTGACGATCTTAAAGCCAACCTTCTCATCGTCCGTCAAACCTTTGGTATCGGCTTTGTCCAGGGCAATGGCTGCCTGAATCAGGGCGATCTCGCCGCCACTGACGATTCCTTCTTCAATGGCTGCACGGGTAGCGGAGAGCGCATCTTCCACCCGGTGTTTCTTCTCTTTCAGTTCCACTTCAGTGGCCGCTCCAACGTTGATCACCGCCACACCACCGGCCAGCTTCGCAAGCCGCTCTTGGAGTTTTTCTCGGTCGTAGTCGGAAGTGGTATCCTCGATCTGCGCCTTGATCTGAGCGATCCGATCTTGGATTTCCTTTGGCTTCCCTGAACCATTGATGACGGTGGTGTTGTCCTTATCAACTTTGACGGTCTTGGCCTTACCAAGCTGGGAGATTTCGGTGTTTTCCAGCTTGATCCCCAGTTCTTCGGTGATGACTTCCCCACCGGTGAGGATGGCAATATCTTCCAACATGGCCTTGCGCCGATCCCCAAATCCAGGAGCCTTAACCGCGCAGGTACGGAGGGTACCCCGGAGACTGTTCAACACCAAGGTAGAAAGGGCTTCACCATCCACATCTTCCGCGATGATGAGCAGGGGCTTACCACTCTGGGCAACCTTCTCAAGCAGGGGCAGCATATCTTTCATGGAAGAGATTTTTTTGTCATGGATGAGGATATACACATCTTCGTATACGCTGGACATGGTGTCCCGGTCGGTTACAAAATACGCGGAAATATAGCCCCGATCAAACTGCATACCTTCCACAAATTCAATGGTGGTATCCATGGTTTTGGACTCTTCTACGGTGATAACTCCGTCTTTACCGACTTTTTCCATGGCATCGGCGATGGTATTGCCGATTTCGCTGTCATTATTAGCTGAAACTGAAGCAACGTGGGAAATTTCTTCCTTGTCTTTGATTTCTTTGGAATTTTTCTTGATTTCTCCGACCGCGATCTCCACTGCCTTGTCAATACCACGCTTTAACTCAAGGGGAGTCATCCCCGCAGCCACGGATTTAAGCCCCTCTTTAATCAGGGAATAAGCCAACACCGTAGCAGTAGTAGTACCGTCTCCGGCCACATCATTGGTTTTGGTAGCCACTTCTTTGAGAAGCTGGGCTCCCATGTTCTCATAGGGGTCTTCGAGTTCTACTTCTTTTGCTACAGAAACGCCATCTTTAGTAACCGTAGGGGCTCCGAATTTCTTATCTAGCAGGACATTCCGTCCCTTGGGCCCAAGGGTTACCTTAACAGCCTTGGAAATTTGCTCAACCCCCGCAAGCAACCTACGCCTGGCATCTTCGTTGAACAACAACTGCTTCGCCATTTTTCTTTTCTCCTCTTTTATTTACCGGTTGATTCAATAGGAACGGGGTTTTCACCCTTTCCTTACCCATAATACGGCTATGCTAACAGTGCTTCTCTCCTGCCAGTGAATAAACCGGTACATTATGAAATGAATTATTGCCTCATATCGTATTCGAGGCTTTTTTATAAAATACTAAATAGCAGGCACTACGGCAATACCAAACATTATGCTCTATGCAAAAATTACTGGTTTGACGAATGAGCTGCCCAGGCTTTAGAGGACGCATAAGGGGAACATGGACAAGCCTCAGGCTTTCACGTATATTTATAAGTCCATGAACCAATCGTTTCATTCTAAGCTGTTCGTACAAGCCTTTCGTTATTCTATGCCGGTTTTACTTGGTTATTTAGCCATAGGGATTGCCTTTGGGCTGCTTTTGGTGGATGCTGGCTACCCTTGGTGGTTCTCCCTGGTGATGAGCCTCATCATGTATGCCGGGGCTGGTCAGTACCTGGCAGTGGGCCTTTTTGCAGCCGGGACCACCCTGGTAGAGGCTGCCTTGGTGCAGCTCGTGGTGAATGCCCGGCATACAGCCTATGGTTTTTCTATGCTTACCCGGTTTAACGCTGCCGGGGCCTTCAAGTATTACCTCATATTTGCCCTGACCGATGAAACCTTTGCCCTGCTTTCTTCCCTTCCTGAACCCCAGGGTCCGCGGCCTCAGGGGACCGCCCTTGATTTGGCAGATCATACCCCGGATGAGCGGAGCCGGTTCATGTTCTTGGTTGCGGTTTTGGATCAGAGCTATTGGGTGATGGGTTCGGTGATCGGGGCTGTGGCAGGTTCTCTGCTGCCCTTTAGTATGCAAGGCATTGGGTTCGCTTTGACCGCCCTTTTTGTGGTATTGATGATCGAACAAGTCCTCCGCGTACGGCAGGCCCGGATATTCTTGATTGCTGCAGGGGTCGCGGTCCTCGCGGTTTTCACGCTTCCTTCCCGGATTTCCTTGTTGGCGGCCATGGCGCTTTCCCTGGCCTTAGTGCAGCTTCTGCAGAAGCGAAAGGCCCGATGATGGTCAGTCTACGCAGCGCCCTGATCTTAACGGTGATCATGGGAGGGGTCATTTTCTTCTGCCGGGTTTTTCCGTTCCTGTTTTTCCGGAGCCAACAGGATAGGGAAGATGGGCACCTTAAACCAAGAGAAACGTGGGGATCTATGCTGGACTTTGTGGAAAAGCTCGTTCCACCGGTAGCGATGACCGTATTGGCTTTCAATGCCATAAGCGCCCCCTGGATACTTGATTTTGCTCAAGGGTTCCCTGCGCTCCTGGCCGCGGGCTTTACCGCCTTGGTGCATCTATGGAAGCGGAATGCGCTCCTCAGTATCTGTGGAGGGACCGCGGTGTACATGCTCATCGGAACTGCGCTGTCCACATTTTCCGCCTGATCCAAGGCCAGCGCGTCCGCCGAACCCGTACCGCCTTTCAAAGAGGCCGCAAGCCTGTCAAGCCGCGCAATAAAATGATCGGCTGAAGAAGGTGAACGCATCTAATAGGGATCCCTTAAAGACTTCTGGGGGGACCCAAAATTTCCGACAGAATGATCCCCTGCGTTAAAGGCGGAAGGTCCCTGAGTTTTCCCCAAAACGCGCGGTCAGCCCTTGTCCGGTGGGGTTTGGCCAAAACGGGGGCGGGGGCTGTGTCCACAAAGCCGGCCTGCGGCCACACATCAATGGCGGGAATCGTCGCGGGGGCGGCTTCGAGGATCGGTGGCGGCGGAACTTCCGGGAAAACCCCGGCGTTCCTGACCGGCGCGGCAGGTGGCGGCGGAACAGGGTCCTCATCCACCGACAGCGCCCAGGCGGAAAAATTATCCGCGTCATCATCGGC